>JAGADP010000253.1 GCA_017828885.1 Oscillospiraceae bacterium
AGAACAGTCCCTTCCGGTGCGGCATCTGTGGGGGCGGCGTCCTCTTCTTCATCGGTGAGCGTCTCATCGGCTTCCTCGGCGTCGTCAGCCGGAGCGACAGGTGCATCAACAGCAGGGGGCTCAGCCGTATCATCTGCGTCTTGTGCCTCTTCCTGTTCGTCATCAGCGGACAGCTCTGAGGCTTGTTCCTCAGCCTGCTGGTCAGTTCCCTCTGCGGCGGCAGCGATCATTCTGTTGTTCCCTTGCAGATAGTCGCCTGCATTCTTCGGCAAGGTGCCTGCTGCAAGCGCCAGAGCAAACGTGAATGATAGTGCTCGTTTCCATCCCTTGTGTCTTTTCAAAGCTCGTTCCTCCTTGTGATGTGTTATAGATACCTTCGGAAATACCGTACCAAGCGTTCAGAAAGGTATTTGAGAGGCATCTGTTTCTATTATAGCATATCAAGGGACGAGATGCAATCACTTTTTGATATTCGGAAAAGAGAAAACAGGCCTGAGAAAAATGCGGCATATCCATTATCGGCCAGCCGGAAAGGGCATTCAATGGCGTGATAGCGCGATAATCCGTGTGAAATGTTATTGACTTTTGCACCATTTGATGCTATAATAGATAATGTCTTATTGTGTGTGGTGCGCCAGCGTGATAGGGCTGCAGCGCGGGGGATCCGGGATCGATCCGGCTTTTTCCGCATGACATTTCATTCTCCGGATCATCTGTTCCGGAGAGGACGACTGAAAGGAGTTTGTCGATGAAAGCCAAACGAATTCTTTCCGCTTTGCTGAGTGTGCTCATGGCAGGAAATCTTGCGGTGCAATCCATTCCCGCAGGTGCCATTTCCCTGCGTGAGCCGGTACAGCAAGCGGAAGAGCAGACACTGCTGACCATGCCGTCGGGGAGCATTCTCTTCGAGGCAGAGGAGGATACAGCAGAGACGTCTGCGGAGACAACACCGGAGGAAACCGAGCCTGTCACAGAGGAAACGGGCGGGAATACCGTTTCCGATGCCTGCGGCCCGGGTACGATCTGGACGCTGGATCTGGATACCCATATCCTGACCATCAGCGGCAGCGGCGAGATCCGTGATCTGACCTACAAGTCGGACGGCTGGCTGAGCTACAGCAGCCTTGTGGAGGAGATCGTGATCCAGCCCGGCATCACCGCTTCCACCGCCGTATTTCGTGACTGCCAGAATGCAAAGCGCATCACCATGCCGCTGATCTATGCCGAGAAGGATGGCATTTCCGCATTCAGCGGCCTGTTTGGCAACAAGTTCCCGGCAGGGCTGACCTCCGCCACGCTGACGGACTGCACCGAGCTCCCCGATGCCTATTTCAAAAACTGCACCGGCCTGACCGAGATCGTGCTGCCTGCGACCGTTACGACGATCGGGGACAATGCCTTCTCGGGCTGTACTGCACTGGCCTCCTTTGCCATCCCGGAGGCAACCACCTCCATCGGCTCCAGAGCCTTCAATAATTGTAAGGCGATGAACGAGATAACCTTCCCGGATCAGCTGACCGATATCGGCAGCTATGCCTTTTTCGGCTGTGCCGGTCTGACGGCGCTCCAGCTCCCGGAGACGCTCACAAAGATCGGTGTTGCGGCGTTCCAGAAGTGCACCGGCCTGACAGAGCTGACCATCCCGCAGCATGTCACCGAGCTCGGCGAGGATGTATTCGACGACGATACGGCGCTGACCTCTTTGACGCTGCCCTTTGCGGGAAACATGACCAGCGCAGACGGCTCCCTCAATGAGAACGCCTCTTTGGCCGCCTTTTTTGACGGGTCCGTACCGGATACGCTGACCTCGCTGACGATCACAGGCGGTTCTTTCGTTCCCGATAACTACCTGAACGGCCGCAAGCATCTCACCTCTGTGACGCTGGCGCCCGGGATCGAGACCATCGGCAAGAATGCGTTTATTAACTGTAGCGGTCTGACCGCGCTGACGATCCCGGATACTGTCACTGTGATCGGTGAGAGTGCCTTTCAGAACTGTACCGGGCTGACGTCCATGACGATCCCCGCATCCGTGAAGACGCTCGACGCCAATGCCTTCAAGCAGTGTACCGGCCTCACCTCGGTGAAGTTCCAGAACGGCCTTGAGACCATCGGTGGTTCCGCCTTCAACGGGTGTACCGGTCTTGAAGCGATCGCACTGCCCGCCTCGCTGTGTTCCATCGGCAGCAATGCCTTCTATGACTGCCCGCTGACGGAGCTGACCATTCCCGACAATGTGACGTCGCTGGGCACCTCGCTCCTGAAGACGACGGCACCGATCACTACGGTGAAGATGCCGGCCTATTCCTACGGAAACGGCTTCAAGACGATCCTGTTCGGAGGCGGCAACAACCCGCCGGAGACACTGACGACCGTTGTTATCACATCGGGAACAGAGCTCCCGGAGGACTTTTTCTACTATTGCCAGACGCTGACATCCGTCACACTGCCCGAGACACTGACGACCATCGACAACGAGGCATTCCGGTATTGTACCGCGCTGAGCGAGATCGTGATCCCGGATTCGGTCTATGCGATCGGCGCTGATGCGTTCTCCAATACGGCCTGGTACGATGCCCAGGACAATGGCATCGTCTATGCCGGCAAGGTCGTGATCGGCATGAAGGGAAGTGCTGCGGACAGTGATCTGTTCATTGCAGGCGGCACGACCGGTATTGCCGAGTCTGCCTTCTACCGCACGAGCATCACCTCCGTGACCTTCCCGGATTCGCTGCTCTGCATCGGCCCGAAGGCGTTCTATAGCTGCACCTCCCTCACCGCTGTCACGCTCCCGGAGGCAGTACATACCATCGGTGACAGTGCCTTTTCTTCGTGCAGCAAGCTGGCTGAGGTGAATGTGCCGGATTCTGTCACCAATGTCGGCACGGATGTATTCTACGGCACCAAGTGGATCAACAACCAGAGCGATGGCCCTGTGTATGTCGGCAGAACGTTCTACGGCTACAAGGGAACGATGGAGCATAACACCAAGCTGGTGCTGCGCGAGGACTGCACGGCGATCAGCAATAACGCCCTTTCCGGCTATGCGGATCTGACAGAGATCGTGCTGCCGGAGGGTCTGGTGAAGATCGGAAACAATGCCTTCAAGAACTGCACCGGCCTGACGGAGATCACCCTCCCGGAGAGCCTGACAAGCATGGGAAGCTATGCCTTCCAGGGCTGCACCGGCCTGAAGAGCATCACTGTTCCGTCCGGTGTCACCGTCATCCCGCTCAGAGCCTTTTCCGGCTGTACCGCATTAACGAGCGTTTCGCTCCCGGCCGGTCTGACAAAGATCGAGGAGTACGCTTTCTTTGACTGCGCCGGTGTGAAGGATCTGACGATCCCCGGCACGATCAAATCCTGCTGGGCCGATGCCTTCTCCTACTCCAGCAGTCAGAAGGACTACCTCTCCGAGACGCTGACGCTGCGCATCGCAGACGGCAGCACAACGGCCGATCGAAGCATCACAAGGTATTTCACGGATCGCGCCACCGAAGTTGTCTTCCCGGAGAGCGTCACCGCGATCGGTGACAATGCCTTCCAGAGCTACACGAAGCTCACCGAACTGCCGCTTCCCGCGAAGCTGACGACCATTGGTGCGGATGCATTCGCAGGTTGCACCAGCCTCAAGTCGCTCTCCATTCCAGCCGGCGTGACGATACTGCCGACGGAGCTCTGCGACGGCTGCACCGCGCTGACTGAGATCGCGCTCCCCGCAAAGCTGACCACCATCGGCAAGTATGCTTTCAACGGCTGTACCGCACTGACTACCGTGGAGATCCCGGACAGTGTGACGACGATCAGCTCCTATGCCTTCTATAAGTGTGCAGGACTGACCACCGTGAAGCTGCCCGCTTCGCTCGATTCTATCGGCTATGCGGCGTTCTGCCACTGCACATCGCTCCAGGAGGCGGCACTCCCTTACGGCACCCGCTCCATCAGCGATTACGCCTTCTATGACTGCACCGCGCTTGTCAAAGTGACGATCCCGGATACCGTGACCTCGTTCGGCAGCAAGCTCTTCCTGCTCCAGAGCGATTCGGAGATCCCCGCACCGGAGCGCACGCTCGTCGTAGCGGACGGCTCCAAGACCGTTACCCAGAATATGGTGCAGTCGATCGGCTCGACTCTGTACAAGGTGGAGCTGCCCGATACCCTGACGAGCATCGGCTACGGCGCCTTCAGCGGCAGAGTCAACCTGACGGAGATGGTCATCCCGGACGGTGTAACGACCATCGGCAAGGAGGCCTTCTCTAACTGCATCGCATTGCAGCGCTTGACGCTCCCGAAGGAGCTTGTATCCATTCCGGAAGCCATGCTCTCCGGCTGCACCTCCCTGCGCAGCATCACGATCCCCGAGGGCGTTACCTCCGTGGAGGCCAATGCCTTCCAGAAATGCGACGCACTCACCGGCATCACGTTCCCTGACAGTGTGACGACCATCGGTGCCGCTGCCTGCAAGGGCTGTACCGCACTGAAGACTGCCACGCTGCCGGAGGGCATTGTAACTGTACCCTCTGATCTGTTCAACGGCTGTGTGCTGCTTGACCGGATCTCCATCCCCCGCAATGTCACCCGCATCAACAGCTATGCCTTCTACAACTGCCGTGCGCTGAGTGAGATCGAGCTGTATGACTATGTGACCGACTTCGGCTCCTCCGTCTTTGGCTACACAGGCGGTACTGTGATGGCCGGCAGGACTGTCATCCTCGAGGAGGGTTCCGTCCGCGTCGTACCGGCACTGATCAGCGCTCTGGGCTCGACGCTGACGGCGATCGAACTGCCGGAGAGCCTGACCAGCATCGACGACAATGCATTCAATGGTTCCACCGGCCTGACAGCAATTGACATCCCGGAGAATGTCACCTCCATCGGCAAAAATGCTTTCCGCAACTGCTCGAAGCTGACATCGGTGGCCATTCCGGACGGCGTGACACGGCTCAATGATTGTGTATTCCAGGGCTGCTCGTCCCTGCAGGAGGTCACACTCCCCGCAGAGATCAGCGTCATCCCGGAGTATGCCTTTGCAGATTGCAGCGAGCTGACCACCATCCACACCGACCGCGAGAAGTTCAACTTCAAGAGCTCCTCCTTCCGCAACTGCTATGCGTTCTACGACCCGAGATTCTTCGTCGTGGACAAGCACAACATCAATTTCTACGCCAACGATCTGACCGCCGCACAGGATGGTCTGGTACATCTGACGCTCCAGTACAAGCTCAACCCTGATGTGCTGGACAGCAATTCCTACAAGCTTACCATCCGGTTCCCGGCCAATGTGAGCATGATGTGGAACAGCCTTTCCGCAGAGAATGCCTCCCTGAAAAACAACGAGCTGGTGATCACCACCAACAAGCCTTCGGATACGATCCGCCTTGCAGTCAAGCTCGAAGCCTACGGCACCTTCCGCATCCATTCTGCGATCACGGCGAAGTTCAACGGCATCACCTTTGAGCAGCCGATCGGCTCGGTGGATGTCAGCATGCCGCAGATCAGCGTGAACGTACCGGACTCTGTCGGCAGCCTGTCCTTTGCCGCAAGAGGCATCGCGATCCCCGGTGAGACCGTCACAGTCTATGTAGACGGTGCCGAGGCGGGCACAGCTGTGGCCAATGCCAAGAGCGGCGTCTACAGCACGACCGTCACCATGTCCGGCAAGGAATACGGCGACACCGCAGAGGTCTATGCCGTTACAGGCGAATACACCAGCGAGACCGCGACCGTGACCTATCAGCCCGGCAGACCGCAGGTAGAGAAGGTCATGATGGGCTACAACGCTCATTCGACGCAAAAGAAGGATATTACCTCCGTCTTCACGGAGGGCAAGCATCCGACCATCAGCTTCAACCCGGCATACCCGTTCCAGTTTGACATCACGATCTCGGATTCCGATTCCGTCCATGCAGTCTATATCATCAGTACCAAGGGCGATGATGTCAGGAAGCTCCAGGCAAACTGGATCCCGGAGAAGGGTATCTGGTCGGCATACGGCTACTTCGAGCCGGATAACCACAGATACGTCCCCGGCACTCTGAGCATCTCCATCGTTGAGCAGGATCATGCGGTCGTCAACGTGGATGACGGCTCCATTGAAGCGCCCCAGGATATGCTCGATACCTTCTTTGAGGAGAAGGGCACCGAAAAGAACAACCTCTCCGATCTGGAAACTTCCGTACCGGAAGAGGTGCAGCAGAATTCCTCCGGTGAGGTGCATTTCCAGAGCGATGATGCGCTTCTTGCCGAGGTGCATGTCTCCAATGGAAAACAGAGCGAGGACATGCTCACTTATGTCGAGAATGCGGATACCTTCTGCATCGACGGCAAGGAAGTTTCGCTCGAGGACATCTACAAGAATCCCGGCGCTTATGGCTTTGAGAAGAGCAGCGTGACCGCTGTTGACGGCAACACGACATATGAATACTACGTCCGTCCGGTCAGCGGCACGGATGCCGGTAATCAGGTCATCAACCACTATAAGACCAATGACCCGTCCGGTCAGAGCTATTCGGAGGAGCAGCTCCGCGAGGCTGCCAGCTTCAGCTACGGTATCGGTACGCAGACCCTTGAGGTCACCACGCAGAAGGATGACTCCGATGGAGATGCAAAGCGATTCGTCAACGGTATGACCTCCCTTGTTTCCGGCGGCGTAGACCTGCTGGAAAACAATAACTTTGAATTCACCTGGAGCAGTCTCACAGGAAAATGGAGCGGCAACAGCAACGGCGTAGAATGGGCTGATGCAAGCAAGCTCGGCAAAACTGCCAAGGTTGTCGGCACAGCAATGAACGTCATCGGCACCGTTGACGGCATTGCCAAGTGGGGCGATCAGCTGAACCGTGCACAGACAGTCGGACAGGGTCTGGAAGCCACCGGCTTGTTTGCTGCCAAGATGGTGAACACCTGGGTGCTCCCCGATGTGCTTGGAAAGGCAGGCTTTACGATCGGTATGGCAGTCGGCGGCCCGCTCGGCGCTGTGGCAGGTATGTTTATCGGCGGCGTACTGATGCCGATGCTCGTTGACGATCTGCTCGGTCTCTGGGAGGACAACCTCAACGGACGCCTTGGTGCCGGCGGACAGATGAACTGGCTGATCGACCCGAGCGGCTATGTCTATGAGGCAGTCACCTCGAACCGCATTGCCGGCGCGAAAATGACCGTCTTCTACCTTGATCCGGAAACGGGCGAGGAAACCGAATGGACAGCCGATGATTTTGACCAGATGAACCCGCTCTATACCGATGAAAACGGCGAATACGCCTGGGATGTCCCGGCAGGCAAGTGGCGTGTACGCTTCGAGATGGAGGGCTACGAGACCGTCTATACCGACTGGATGGACGTGCCTCCGATCCAGACGGATGTCAACATCTGTGCGGTCAGCCTGACCACCCCGACCATTGCCGGCATGATGCTTGCAGATAACACCATCATCGTGACATTCAGCAAGTACATGGACATCCAGACCGTCAACGACACCACCGTGACCCTCTTTGCAGGCTCTGAAAAGATCGCCTGCCGCATCCTGCCGATGCTCTCGAATGAGAATGACGCTTATGCAATGACCTTTGTCATCGAGCCGGAGGAAGGTACCTTCCCGGACGGCGACCTGACGGCGGTCTTCACAGAAGGGTGCCTGAGCTACAGCGGTGTGGCACTGGAAGCACAGGATGCAACAGTTGAACGCCCTGCTGTCATTGCCAGCCTGACCGCGGATGACAAGATGATGATCGTCTCCGAGGACAGTGAAGCCTCCTTCATCGTTCATGCCCTGCCGGCTTCGCTGGCTTCCGGCAAGACGCTGAGAGTGGCAGACCCCTATGGCATCGTGCTCCAGACCGGCACAAGCGTATTTGACGAGACCGGTACGGCGACAGTGAACTTCCGTCTGCAAAGAACCGGACTGACCAAGCTGGAGCTCAGCATGGACGGCGAGGAAGCGACCGGAACCATCACCATCGTATCGGTAACGGCTGCGGAGATGCAGGCGCAGGAGGCTGCGGCAGAAATCACCACCACAACAGCAGCCACGACAACTGAGACGACCGCAACAACGATGACCGAAACTACCACGGAAACAGCTACTTCCACATCCACCGAAACCACAACGACCTCCACCGAAACCGAAACGACCACCACTGAAACAACTACCACCGCTGTGACCGACCCCACCGAAGCAACTACCGACGTTACAACGGAAGCCACCGAAGCAACGGAAGCTACCGAGGCTACCGAAGCTCCCACCGAGCCGACCGATCCCACCGATCCGACTGAGCCGGCAGACGAGCTTGCGCTTGGTGACATCAACGGCGACGGCATTGTGAATGCCTCCGATGCCGCACAGATCCTGATCGCGGCAGCAGCAGTCGGTGCCGGCGAGGAATCCAGCCTGACAGACGAACAGAAAACAGCAGCCGATGTCAACGGCGACGGCGTATACAACGCCTCCGATGCCGCCATTGTGCTGATCTTTGCAGCAGCCGTCGGCGCAGGCAACACAGAAGCAAAAATCACAGATTTCGTAAGAGCATAAAAAACAGTTGGCAGATCTCCGTCAGGGGATCTGCCAACATCTTTTATGTGTTTTATCTGGCCTTCGCCAGCAGCGCCCGCTTCATCAGCCCCAGATCGAGCACATCCAGCGCATCGTCCTCGTTGAAGTCCGCCGCTTTCCAGTCGGCCAGATGCGTATCCGGCACAGCAAGCAGCCACTTTTGCAGCAGCACGACATCCGTCGCATCGAACGCCCCGTCTCCGTTGACATCGCCCTGTATCATCTGCGGTGTCCACTCCGAAACAGCTTTCACGGACGGCAGCCATGCAGGCTGTGTCTCTCCTTGTTTTAGCGGGATGCAGGCAACGGAAATGGTCGCCTCCCTGGTATTCGTCAGATGCACGGCAAGCTTTCTGTACTCGCTGTTGTCCTTCTGATCAGCCACAGGAAGAGAGGTCGGCAGCAGCTCGGCGTTCATGACCGAGAAGGTGCCGCCCTCACTGAGGAGCCCTATCCACATCCTGTCCGAACCGACAGTCACGACCGCACTTCTGCCGTCATTTGAGACCGCGATCTGTCCCTTTGTGTGCGCAAACCAGTAGATCTCACCGGGATCGCTCAGAGAAATTTCATCCTGAACGATGACGCACTCCCTGTCCTTGATCATTTTCAGGCCGCGGACGACGCTTTCCGCACCGCTCGGCGCATAGGCATCAGTCAGATCCGTCACGGCAAAGGCTTCGTTTCCGCCGCTGAAACTTGTGATGAGGCATTCTGCGCCCTCCTTCTGGTCAAGCTCCTGCGAAGGGTTGATGACAAGCGTGTTGTGCCCCTCCGCCCGGATCCGGTAGGCATACTTCCGGTCCTTGAGCTCATAGCTCTCATTGCCCAGATCCGTGAAGAAACGTGCGCCGTTCGACTCGAGATAGAACGTGCCCAGATCGTAGTGCCCGTGGTATTTGTAGTTGTTTTCGCCCACATGAAGCGCCGCCACAATGCCGCTTTCATCCCAGGTGTTCCGGAAGCTCGCATTGGCTGCGCCGACCTCGCCCCAGTCCGTCGGGCTGTTCGCGGCAGCGCCGGCGGCCTTCTCCTCGTCGATCCAGAGCAGATCGAGATAGTTGAAGCTGTCGTTTTCGATCTTGCCAAGACGAATGGCGGAGACTGCCGGTTCATCCAGATACTCTCCCAACCACAGGAGCACCGCCCAGCCCGTATCCCGGCTGTCATTGTCATCGCCGAAGCTGAACGATTTCGGCGTGTTGGAGCTCATATAGCGGACAAAAT
>JAGADP010000254.1 GCA_017828885.1 Oscillospiraceae bacterium
CGAAATCCCCTGAAACCGAAGGCGCTCTGCAAGGGGTGAATTTCAAAAACAGTCCAGTGGACTGTTTTTGGAAGAGGGGACGCTCTGCAAGAGAGAGCGTCCCCTACCTCGCCTCCGAACCTGCTTCTCCTTGCCCCCCTTGGGGGGCAACAAACTACTCCTCCTTCTCCACGCATATGCAAAACGCCCCTCCGCACTTGGCAGAGGGGCGAAAATGTCTTTGGGATCGGAATCAGTTGACGATGGTCTTCTCGGTCTCCTTGTCGAACAGGTGAACCTTGTTCGGATCCAGAGCAACCTTGATCTGATCGCCAGGATGTGCAGTGGTTCTCGGGGAAACTCTTGCAGTGATCGGAATACCCTCGCACTCCAGATACAGGAATGTCTCAGCACCCATCATTTCGGTGATCTCGACGTTGCAGTCGATAACGCCGGTCTGCGCAGTATTTACGATGTTCTCCTCATCACGTACACACTCCGGACGAATGCCGAGGATGACCTCACGCTCAACATAGCGCTCGAGATCAGCCATCACCTTGTCACCGGAAACCTTGGACTCCGGCAGAACGATGGTGTACTTGGTGCCTCTGGAGGACTTGGTATCCTCAGAACCGAACTCTACATAGTACTGGCCGCCGTCGTTCTTCTTGAGCATAGCGTCGATGAAGTTCATCTGCGGAGAGCCCAGGAAGCCTGCTACGAACTTGTTGCAGGGCTCCTCATAGAGCTTCTGCGGCGTATCGGTCTGCTGGATGAAGCCGTCCTTCATAACAACGATACGGTCACCCATGGTCATAGCCTCAGTCTGGTCATGCGTTACATAGATGAACGTGGTACCCAGCTTCTTGTGGAGCTTGGAGATCTCGGTTCTCATCTGTGCACGGAGCTTTGCGTCGAGGTTGGACAGCGGCTCATCGAGCAGGAACACCTTCGGGGAACGCACGATCGCACGACCCAGCGCAACTCTCTGTCTCTGACCACCGGACATAGCCTTCGGCTTTCTGTCGAGCAGGTGAGACAGGTCGAGGATTCTTGCAGCCTCTTCTACCTTACGGGCGATCTCGTCCTTCGGCACCTTGCGGAGCTTCAGGCCGAATGCCATGTTCTCAAATACGGTCATGTGCGGGTACAGAGCGTAGTTCTGGAAAACCATCGCAATATCTCTGTCCTTCGGCGCAATGTCGTTAACGAGACGGTCGCCGATATACAGCTCGCCCTCTGTGATCTCCTCCAGACCGGCGATCATACGCAGTGTGGTGGACTTACCGCAGCCGGAAGGTCCAACGAGGATGATAAACTCCTTATCTCTGATTTCAAGGTTTACATCGGTTACAGCTACAAAGCCACCGGGATACTTCTTATAAATACCTCTGAGTGATAAACCAGCCATGTATTCCAATCCTCCGTTTACAAATTTTTCAGACCCCGCAGCATAGCTTATGCATAGTTATGCCGTGCGGAGTTCTGTCTATAACTATCATACCAAATAAAGCATTTTTTTTCAAGTCGCTAATTACATAAAGTTATAGGCTGACATTTATCAAATATGACGAATAATTCGTCATAATTCGTTCATAGACAGCCCAGAATTGGGGCTCCTTCAACATGTTTTCAACATCTTTGTGAATAATTTCTAAATACTCACCAAGCCCCAGATTGACCGGCATTACGAGCTCTCCGATCGCTGTCCGGTGCAGGTTTTCCACATGATTCCCCAACGCCGCCATCATCCGCCTGACCTGATGATATTTGCCCTCATGCAGGCAGACAAGCGCGTGCGAATTGTCCGGGAGCGGGGCGATCTCCGCCGGCAGGCAGTGCGTTCCGTCCGAGAGCGTGAGCCCGTCCGCAAGTGCAGCAGCGTAGCGCTCCTCGTAGGGCCTTGCGAGCCGGATGAGGTAGAACTTCGGGACGTGGTGCTTCGGGGAGAGCATCCTGTGCGCCAGATCACCGTCA
Source organism: Oscillospiraceae bacterium (assembly GCA_017828885.1). GTDB lineage: Bacteria > Bacillota > Clostridia > Oscillospirales > Ruminococcaceae > UBA3855. The sequence continues at coordinate 1,957 of JAGADP010000254.1, forward strand.
TCGGTGAGGAGCACCATACCCGTGCTGTCGGCGTCGAGCCGTCCGGCAGGGAAGAGCCCCTTTGTCCGGCGTTCGGGCGGCAGCAGGTCGATGACCGTCTGCTGGCGTCTGTCCTCCGTGGCGCAGATCACGCCGAGCGGTTTGTTCAGGAGCAGGTAGATATGCGCACCGCCCGGGAGCAGCTTGCCGCAGCAGGTGACCTGCACGGCATCGGGGTCGATCTGACGGCTCCCGTCACGCTCTGTCACGCCGTCGATCTGCACGGCGCCCTGCCGTAAAAGCTGCTTGACCTCACTGCGGGAGTGGGGCGTGCGGTTGGCAAGGAGCTTGTCAAGTCGGATCGTAGGCATAGTTCTCCTTTCGGTCTGCATAAGCTTGTGCAGAGAGGTGATGTGTATGAAGAGACCGTTGAAAGTGCTGCTGGCCGTTCTGCCGGCCGTGGTCGGCGCAGGCGTGCTGTTCCTGTGCAGCCGTCCGGAGACGATGCGGGAGATCCCCGCCGGCACAGAGGACGAGCGTCTGGCCTTTCTGCGCTCCTGCGGCATCGCAGGCGAGCTTCTCTCCGAGCAGCATGTGACGGTGCCGGGAGAAGACGGTGCCTTTGCGGACTATGCCGCCCTGCAGCATGTGCAGAGACTCCCGCTGGCGTCTCATACGGGCGAAGCCGCCGCGGTGTACACCTACGGGATCGCAGGCTCCTCGCTGCGGGCAGAGCTCCTGTGCGCGGGAGACAGGCTCATCGGGGCGCAGCTCTACCTCCCGGAGGAGGCCAGGGTCATGCCGCTTGGCAGTGCCCTGACGAACTGAGCCGCCGACAAACGTAACAGGCTGCATGCCGCAGCCTGTTTGTTTTGCATTACTTGAACGCAGTGAACAGCTCACCGATGAACGGCAGGGTTCTTGCCTTGCCCTGGAGTGCGCTGATGAACAGCAGCAGCCAGCCGCCCAGCTCTGCGAGGCTCAGTGCTGCCTTGATCAGGCCGCCGATGAGCGGGCCGATAGCTGGGATGTAGCCAAAGATCTTGCCCAGGATCACGCCTACGATCGCTGCAACGATGTCAAAGACCAGCAGGATCAGACCCTGATTGGCACAGAACTTGCCGTATGCCGAATCCGGCTTGGCAACCAGAGGGATCCAGAAAAGGATCGGGAAGCTGGCAATGACGCCCATGCCCTTGTTTGCCGCCATATCCTCCGGTGCAAACATGTCGCTCTTGTCCTGTAACAGTTGATTCGTATCCATTGTTGTTTCCTCCTTAAAAATACATTATTTCCTGGAACTGTCATCCAGTGCCGTGATCGCCGCAATGAAGCCTGCCACATCCTTGAAATCCTGGTAAACCGAGGCAAAGCGGATGTACGCGATGTGGTCAAGATCCTTCAGTTCCTCGAGCACGACCGCACCGATCCTGTCGGATGTGAGCTGGCTGTTCCAGGTGCCGGCATAGGTATCCTCGACCTTGTCTGCGATCGCATTGACCTGTGAAATGGTCACGGGACGCTTCTTGATGGCATGATAGATGCCGCTGAGCAGTTTGCTGCGGTCATAGGGCTCGATCGTGCCGTCCCGTTTGAGGACGATGCGCAAAGGCTGCTCCACGATCTCGTAGGTCGTAAAGCGCTTGTTGCACTTGAGGCACTCTCTCCGCCGCCGCTTCCGTTCATCGGAAGGGCGGGAGTCAATGACCTTGGAGTCATCATACCCGCAGTAGGGACATTTCATCAGCGTCACCTCATTTCGGTGTGATTCCGGCGATCAGACCGGATATAATCATTATACCAAAGAAAAGCGCTCCTGTCAATGTGGAAAATTCACAGGATTTCACTGCTTTTCCACCGTTTCTCCGGCTTTTTTCTCAATACTGCCGATCATATGGGACAGCATGCGGTAGCTGCCGACCAGATCAGAGATGCCGCGGTAGCTCTGGCGGTAGAGTTCCACGATGACAGATGCCTCCGGACTGTAGGTGTGCAGCACCTCTAAAAAGCTCCGGATCCGGAAGCTTCCCGCGCCCAGCAGCAGGCAGTCGCCCTTCTCGCCGTGGTCGCTGATGTGGATGTGGCAGACCTTCGAGCCGAGCATGTGCAGCATGTTGACCGGGTTTTCCTCCGCCCGGACGGCCTGCTTGACGTCGAGGACAAAATGCGCATCGTCCCCGAGCAGACGGCTCATCTCCCGCAGGAAGTGGAGCTTGCCGCTCTGACAGCGTTCGACATTCTCCTGCGCCACGATCACGCCGTGCTCCTTCCCCGCCTCCACAAGGCGGATGAAGCGTTCGCAGTAGAATTCCGGTGAGACAGCGTGGTGATTGTCGTTCCCGTGGAAGACAAAGACCTCCGCGCCCAGCTCCCGCATGACGTCGAAGTAGCGGCGATAGTAGTTGATCATGTCATCGACCCGGCGCTCATAATCGGAGAAGAGCATCATCGGCTCGATCGGACAGGCAAAGGGATGCACAGCCTTGCAGGTCACGCTGTAGTGCTCCATGATGGACTTCAGGGCGTGGACGCGGGTGCGTGTGATGTCGCTGTCGGAATTGACGAACAGTTCGGTATGGGTGATGCCGTTGAGTGCCAGCCCGTAGAGGGCTTCCTCGAGCAGCTCCGGGTACATACATGCGGTGGAAACGCCTGCCTGCATGGGGTGCTCCCTCCTTTCTGCTAAGATGTCTATGGGTATTATAGCATACTTTTCGCAAAAAGTAAATACTGCGGACATGTGAAATTCTGATAAACTCTTGACATTCCCGCCCACAATATGCTATAATTTGTACAGCATTCTTTATACTTTAAAGCAAAAAGGAGTTTTTTAGATATGGGCAAAGAAAGAATCTGGAACCCGGAAATGGAGTGCATGGATCCTGAAGAAAGACGGAAACTTCAGGGCAAGCGCCTCCGCGAGACGGTTGAGCATGAATATGCCAACGTCGCCTACTACCGTGAGCGCATGGATGCCAAGGGCGTGAAGCCCGAGGATATCGAGACGATCGACGACATCGTAAAGCTCCCGTTTATGGAAAAGACCGACCTGCGGGACACCTTCCCCTTTGGTCTGTTTGCCGTTCCGAACGAGGAGATCGTCCGCATCCAGGGCTCTTCCGGTACCACCGGCAAGCCCATTGTCTCCGGCTATACCAAGGAGGACGTGGACATCTGGACAGAGATGGTTTCCCGTGCCCTCGCCGGTGCCGGTGCGGACAAGGATGACGTGATCCAGGTCTGCTACGGCTACGGCCTGTTCACCGGCGGTCTTGGTGCCCATCAGGGTGCGACCAATGTCGGTGCTATGGTCATTCCGATGTCCTCCGGCAATACCCAGCGTCAGCTCATGATGATGCAGGAGCTCGGCACGACCATCCTCTGCTGCACACCTTCCTATGCAGCCTACCTCGGCGAGAGCATCCGCGAGGCGGGGCTCGTCCCCGGCAAGGATCTCAAGCTCCGTGCCGGCATCTTCGGCGCAGAGCCGTGGACAGAGGAGATGCGCAAGCACATCGAGGAGACCCTCGGCATTGATGCCCGCGACATCTACGGTCTGACCGAGATCGCAGGCCCCGGCGTTGCCTTCGAGTGCGGCCACAAGAACGGCTCCCACATCAACGAGGATCATGTCATTGCCGAGATCATCGACCCTGTGACCGGCAAGCAGCTCCCCTACGGCACACCCGGCGAGCTCGTGTTCACCACCCTCACCAAGAAGGGCATGCCCATGCTCCGCTATCGTACCCATGACATCTGCACGCTGTACAATGAGAAGTGCGCCTGCGGCAGAACGACCATCCGCATGGGAC
>JAGADP010000255.1 GCA_017828885.1 Oscillospiraceae bacterium
AGCTTATCCCGCGTCACATCAGCTGCTGCACGGATGTCGGAAAGTCGGGAGAGGTCGATGTTCACGACCGGTCGCTCCTGCTCAAGCTGTTCCGCTTCACAGGCATCGAGCGCCTTCTGCACGGTATCGGAGAGCAGCTTTGTCATTCCCGGCACAGAAAGTGGCTTGAGGCCGGTACGCTCCCGCAATGCATTATCCACCGCCCGCAGCAGTTTCCCGATCTGTTGATTCTGGTGCAGTCTTCCGTAGTAGCGCTTGCAGTACCAGACACCGTTCCGGACACGATAGTGATGGATCTCATTCACCGTGATATGCCTGTCGCCGGCACGCCTTTCGTGGTAGAATACCGCATTCCGGAACAGCGAGAACTGCATCTCCGTCATCCGTCCAAAGATCTCCTCGCAGAACGTCACATTCCCGTGCATCCGGTAGTGCTCCGCGATCATACGGTAGGTCTTGCAGGCGGCTCTGACCATAGCATCACGATGCTTTTTCATCACAGCAGAGCGCTCGATCTTGTAGGAGGAGAGTGTCTGCAAGGCGTCAAACAGCTCTTCATCCGGCTGCTCCTTGTCATGGAGCAGAACGACGACAGCCTCCTCATACTGCGTATCCTCGCCCCGGAGGAGTGCAGGATCCAGCCCGTAATACAGCACATAGTCATGCATCCAGACTTCTATATTCGCATAGATGCGCGGTGAAACGCTCGCATATTGATAACGCTCCTGCAAATCGCGGAGCTTCTGGTACCCGTCCTCGACATCCTTACAGCCGATGAGCGAAATGAGCTCATAGAGATACACATACACAAAGGAGATGCAGACCTCCGGATATTCACCATGCCGGACGGCTGTGCGCCAGGTGAAATAGGAACGCAGCTCAGCATTGGTCATATCGGCATAGGTGGGGAAATAGCGGTTATACTTCACCGGCTGTGTATAGGAATCCTCATAATCTTCCATAAAACGAGCCTGCTGGAGAAAGAGCCATTCCCTTGGCTTTCCGATGGCTTCGGAGGTATAGGCAAGGCGGCGCATATTGATAACAGCTTCAGGCATATCATAAGTGCCGTCGGAAAGTATGCTAAGACCGGAACCACCTTTCTGGTAGCCAACGACCGGTGAACGGCCTTCTTTCTCCACAAAGCGAGCCGGCTGATAGATGATCGGCTCATCCTGATAGATCTTGTCATTTCCCATTCTGCACACCTCCCCTGGTCCATCTTCAATCCATTCTACCATATTTTCCGGAAAAAAGCAATAGGAACAGAACATTTTTTCGCTCCGAAACAATTGACGTGAAAGGCTTGTCATCCTACGAAAAATATGATATAATGACAATACCTACACTAAAACTATACCGGAAGAGGTGACAGAAATGTCGTTCCAATTAAAAAATGTGGTGCCGTGGGGCAGGAATCTGGACGAATACAGAGAGATGTTCCTGCTGAGCGATGCAGACATGCAGAAGACCATTGCCGGCTTCGGGGACGGGCCTTCCAGCTTCAACCATCAGGCTACACTGGCCGGATGCCGTGTGACGTCTTTTGATCCGATCTATCAGTTTTCAAGGGAACAGCTTGAACAGCGGATCGAGGAAGTTAGGGGCATCGTCATGGAACAGATGGCGGAGAATACTGAAAACTACGTCTGGGAGCAGATCCCGTCACTCGAAGCGCTTGAAGCGGTCAGGATGGCAGCTATGCGCGATTTTCTGAATGACTACGAACAGGGCAGAAACGAGCGGCGCTATATCTGTCATGCGCTCCCGGACAGGGTGCCATTCCCGGACAAATGCTTTGACATCGGGCTGAGTTCACATTTTCTGCTGCTGTACACGGCGCTGGGATATGATTTCCATATCGCTGCGATCGAAGAGATGCTTCGCGTCTGCAAAGAAGTGCGCATTTTCCCCCTGTGCGATCTGGACAGCAATGCATCCGAACTCGCAGAGAAGGTCATCGCGCATTTCAGCAAGACCCATTCCGTGGCGATCCGAACCACAGGATATGAGTTTCAGAAAGGCGCCAACCGTCTGCTGTGTATCCGCTAAAACAAGATCTCATAAAGAAAAGGAGCCATAACGGCTCCTTTTCAGCTTGTCGAGAAACCCCGGTTTCTCGCTTCGGGTGCCCCCTCCCCCGCTTGCGGGGGAGGATTTTTTGGCGGTGCTGCGCACCGCAGCCGCTTTAGGGGCTCCGCCCCTAAAAACACCGTTTTGTGCCTTCGGCACTTTTTTGACGGACTGAAAAGGAGCCATAGCGGCTCCTTTTGTCTATGATACTGATTGGATGCATTCGTCCAGATAGGCCGTGATATAATCATATCGCTGCGCATAGAAGCTGCGCAGGGAATCCACCGCATCCTCATAATTGCTCTCCCCGCCGTAGCCGCCGACGATCTTGCTCCAGAATCGGTCGTATGTGTCGATCGTCATGTCGTGATAGGCAGTGGAAAGACGGTCGATCTCGGGTATCACGTTCGTGCCGAAATTCTGGCCGGCTATCTCGAGGAAAGTCGCCCGGAACTGCTCACGGAAGCCTTCATTCTCCAGCGCACCGTTGAACAGATCGGCAAGGAAGCAGTCGCTCTCGCGGAGCTTCCGGAAGCTGTCCTCGTCGGGCTGCGCCTGACCGTAGATGCCGGCGCTATACTCCGTATCGAACAGGATAAAGCGCCATTTCCCGTCTGCATACGGGTTCGATGCGTCCGGCGTTTCTGCCTTCCACATCGCCATATTGGGCTTGCCCCAGTCGGCATTGTTGATGTAGATCTCGGTGCTCACGTAGTCCATGAAGCCCTGCATATCCACGCGGCTGCACAGCTCGTCGTAGGCGGTCTGGTCGGAGAGATCGGTCTCGCGGATCCACTGCCAGAGCCGTTCCCAATCCGCAAAGCC
>JAGADP010000256.1 GCA_017828885.1 Oscillospiraceae bacterium
CGGTCTGGAGCGGCTTGTGAACGGACTTTCTGGTGATTACACCGGAAGCGACCTTCTCGATGGGGGCGCGCTTGTCGGTCTTGATCTCGCCTTCGCCGTCAATGGGCTGGCCGAGGGCGTTGACAACTCTGCCGAGGAGTGCCTCGCCGACCGGCACGGACATGATGGTCTTGGTGCGCTCTACAACAGAGCCCTCCTTGATGTCCGCATCGGAGCCGAGCAATACGGCGCCGACCATGTCCTGCTCGAGGTTGAGTGCCATGCCGTAGGTGCCGTTCTCAAATTTGAGCAGCTCGCCGGACATGCACTGTTCCAGTCCGTGGATATTGGCGATACCGTCGCCGACGGTGATGACTGTGCCGACATCGGACAGCTCCAGCCGGGACTGGTAATGCTTGATCTGGTCTTTGATAATGCTGGATATTTCATCCGGACGTAGATTCATTGTTCCGCTTACACCTCTTTCATAAAGATGTTATAGATGTCTGATTGTGGGATAGCTCCCTGCGGAGCCGCCCCCTTAGACCCGCTTTATTATTATTGATGCAGGTACCGGCGAACACCGCCGACCTTTGCGCCAACGGCGCATTGGGAGGCACCTGCCAGCGCGGGCTCCGCGCTTAAGATTCCTGCTTAAACTGCTTCATTCTTGTCTTGATCGAATGATCCATCCGGGTGTCGCCGTACTGGACGACCATGCCGCCGATGAGGGTGCTGTCCACACGCTCGCGGAGCTGGATGGTCTTGCCGAGCTTCTTTTGCAGCTTGGTTTTCAGTGCGCTGCGCTGGGCTTCGTCGAGCGGCACTGCACTGGTGACAAACACCTCCGCAATGCCAAAGGCTTCGTGGTACTGCTTGTTGAAGGCCTCACGGATCTCCGAGAGCCTGCCGAACCGGTGCTTTTCCACCAGCAGGCAGAGGAAATTCTCCGTGATCCCCGGATTGTCGCCGATGACCTTCCGCAGCACTTCGATGCGCTCCTCTGTACGCAGTGTCGGTACATCGAGCAGAGTCGAGAAGCCGGGATTCTGCAACATCAGGTCTGCCGCCTGATTGAGCTCCTCATACACCTGCTGTTCCTTCCGTTCCTCCCTGGCCAGCGAGAAGAGCGCTTCGGCATATACCTTGCCTACAGTCTGCATTATGCGTTATCTCCTTCTTCGCCGATCTCCTCAATGAACTCGTCGATCAGACGCTCGTGATCGGCCTTGTTGATTTCCTTTTCCATGATCTTCTGTGCCAGCTCCATTGCCAGATCTGCGATCTCACCCTGGAGCTCGGTGCGCGCCTGTACGCGCTCGCGCTCTGTCTCAGCAGTTGCTCTCTCTCTCACTGTCTGTGCTGCGCTGCGAGCCTCTGCCAGAATGGCATCGCCCTCCTTCTGTGCCTTCTTCTCAGCACGGGAAAGCAGCTCCGCAGCCTCCTGCTTGGCACCGCTCATGGCAGCGGCATACTTCTCCTTGTCGGCATTTGCCTCGGAGCGTGCCTTCTCTGCCTCGGTGTAGGTCGCATCGACCTCGTTCTTCCGCTTCTCCACGATGGCATCCACCCGCTTGAACAGGATGAACCGGAATGCCAGGAAGATCAGCAGCGTGTTGACGAGCGTAAACAGGATCGTTCCGACATCAATTGTCAGAAAGTCGGTATACAAAACCTTTTCTACCATGTATTACCCTCCGTTCCGTAAGGATCGGGGCATTAGAGCTTGCCGATGAAGGGATTGGCGAACATCAGCAGCAGTGCCACGAGCAGACCGTAGATACCGGTGGACTCTGCAACTGCGCAGCCGATGAACATGGTTCTGGTGACTGCACCGGAGCTCTCCGGCTGACGGCCGATGGATTCGCAGGCCTTGCCGACCGCGAAGCCCTCACCGATACCGGGGCCGATACCTGCGACCATCGCAGTACCTGCACCGAGCGCAGATGCGCCGAGAACGATTGCTCTTGCCATTTCGTTGGATTCCATAGTGATTACCTCCTGAATGTATGTAAGATTTACGAAGATTGCGGATAAATTTGCAGCGTCACGCCTCTTGCGGACGACCGTCTGCATTTGAGATGTATGCCATCGTCAGCATAATAAATACAAATGCCTGCATAAAGCCGCTGAACAGGTCAAAGTACAGCGACAGAACTGCCGGGATACCGATGGTCATGAACGCCACGCCCACGGACTTGGTGATGACTGAGAGTGCGAAGTAGACCAGGCTCGTGATGACCATGCCGCTCACGATGTTGCCGAAGTGACGCAAACTCATGGAAACGGGCGTTGACAGCTCGCTGAGGACGTTGATCGGCAGCATGACCGGTACCGGATCGACATAGCCTTTGAGGTAGCCGCCGATGCCGTTGGTGCGGATGTTGGTCGCGTGGATCATGACGAAGGTCACGAGCGCCCATGCCAGCGGCGCATTGTAGTCCGCCGTCACCGATCGCAGGCCGAGCATGGAGATCAGACTGCCGAGGATCGAGAACGTGAACAGCGCCCCGATGTACGGCGCAAAGCTCCGCCAGCGCTTGCCCATCGAGCTTTCCACAAGGTCATAGACCGTCTGGACGATCCATTCCGCCACGACCTGCCGCTTGGAGATGTTCCGGGTCTTCATGCCGGATGTCAGCCAGAGCAGCAGCAGCGTCACCGCCAGGATGATGCCCCAGCTGATGACGATCGTCTCGGTGAGATTGATCGTGAGACTGCCGACCTGAAAGCTCAGCAGCACCTTGGGGCCGTGGACGTCGATGCCGTCAGGCGAGCCCCTGAAAAAATCACTGATTTGCAAAAGATCTATCCCTCCTGTCAATCATGCTTTCCGGGCTTTTTGCCGGAAAACGAAAGGATGCCGAAGATGAGCTTCGGGTACAGAAACGGTAACACGGCGCCGACGGCATTGACCTGCTCGAACAGGAGCCCCGCTGCCATGACCGCGGATGCGATCGCCACACGGAGCAGATAGCCCGCCATATCCCTCTTCTTGCCGTGGTAGACGGCATTCTGAATGGTACGGCGGAGCAGGAGCAGATTCACCAGCATCCCGGCACTCCCGAGCAGCAGCCCGAGCGGGAAGGCGAACCCCCGTACATGCAAGGCCAGCGCACCGAGCCAGAGGAGCACGTCAAGGACGACTGTACAGATCGCTGCAAAGCGCAGCTCCTTATGCAGATCTTCCATGCGATACCTCCCGTGCAGACCGTTTTGTTTTCTGCGGATGAACGGGCAGAAATACCCGAACAGTATCTATTATACCGCGATTTCTGTCAAATGTCAAGCAATTGTCAATCGTTACCCGTCAAAATTAGGACATTGTGCCTTTTCTGTAGCTCCTTGAATGAAATAATGGTCAAATTGCTATATAATGTATGATAAGCGATGGTCATACAGCAAAAAGCGCTCTAAGGAATGATCCTTAGAGCGTCATCGCTGAAATTGGGGTGGAGGGATTCGAACCCCCGGGTGACGGAGTCAGAGTCCGTTGCCTTACCGCTTGGCGACACCCCAGTCTGTTCACAGTCCCTCGTCTGGACTGCCTATTTATTATAGCACAGTTACACCCGCTTGTCAAGCATTTTTTCAAATTTTTCTGAGATTTTTTTACAGTTTCGCAGAAACGGCGCAGGATGGCGGTTTTCGCGTCCTCATAAATTATTTACAATTACCCTATTGACAAATCCTGGCCCCTGTGCTATACTGTATATAGACGGATATATACAGGCATATACAGTATGCCACCTGTCATAAAGGAGTACTTCATGAAGATCATTATCAAAAACAAATCCGAGCTGCCCATCTATGAACAGATCGAGCAGCAGATGAAGGCGCAGATCCTGGACGGCACCATCACGGAGGATGAGCAGCTGCCATCCATCCGCCAGCTCGCCAGGGATCTCAAGATCAGCGTCATCACCACCACACGGGTCTACAACGACCTTGCCGAGGAGGGCTTCATCATCTCCGTGGCCGGCAAGGGCTACTTCGTGGCGCCCCGTGACAACGAGCTGCTGCGGGAGCGGATGCTCTTCGAGATGGAGGACGGCTTCGAGAAGGCTGTCTCCAACGGCCGCAACGCAGGGCTCACCGACGAGGAGATCATCTCCGCACTCAAAGCATTTATGGAGGGATAACTATGGAAAACAACATTCTGGAAATTCAGGGCCTCTGCAAAACCTACGACGACTTTTCTCTACAGGACGTGAGCTTCTCCCTGCCGCGGGGCTATATCATGGGCTTTGTCGGCCAGAACGGCTCCGGCAAGACGACCACCATCCGCTCCATCCTCAACATGGCGCAGTTCGACAGCGGCAAGATCAGCGTCTTCGGGCTAGATTCCGTGACCGATTCCATCGCCATCAAGGAGCGCCTCGGTGTGGTGTTCGACAGTCTGTATCTCGCCGAGCACCTCAATGCGAAGCAGATCGAGACACAGCTCCGCCCCTTCTACAAGGACTGGGACAGCAAGGAGTACCACGACCGCCTGAAAGCCTTCAACCTCCCCGAGGACAAGAAGGTCGGCGACTTCTCCAAGGGCATGAAGATGAAATTCATGATCGCCGTGGCGCTCTCCCACAAGCCGGAGCTCATCATCCTCGACGAGCCGACCAGCGGTCTGGATCCGGTCGCCCGTGACGAGCTGCTCGACATTCTCGCCGAATACATCGAGGACGAGAACCGGGGCGTGCTGTTCTCCACACACATCACCGCCGATGTGGAGCGCATCGCCGACTTCGTGACCATC
>JAGADP010000257.1 GCA_017828885.1 Oscillospiraceae bacterium
TCCACCAGCATACGCTTGACGATGATGCGCATGGTCGGGTCGATGCCGTCGAATGCCTCGTCCAGCAGCAGATACGGCGTGCAGCACGCGATCGCTGTGATGATGATCGCCTGACGCTTCATACCCTTGGAATAGGTGATGATCTTGCCCTTGTGCAGGAGCGCTGCGGTATCGCACATCTCGTTGATCTCCTTTAAGTTGTGGGAGGAGATGACGACGGTCAGCTCACGGTCGCACATGGCATCGGCCAGCATGCGCTTGACGATGATACGCATGGTCGGGTCGAGGCCGTCGAATGCTTCATCGAGCAGGAGGTAGGGCGTGCAGCAGGAGATGCCGATGATGACGATCGCCTGACGCTTCATGCCCTTGGAGAAGGTGGAGAGCTTCTTGTCACGGGGCAGGTTGATGATGCCCTCGAGTTTCTCGAAGATCTCCTCGGAGAAGTTCGGATAGAACTGCTTGTAGAAGTCCTTGAGCTGGATGAGCGTGAACGACTGGAACTGTACGGTCTCGTCGTTGACGAAGAAGACCTTCTGCTTGGCAGCGACATTGTCATAGACGTCCTCGTTGTCGATGAGCACCCGTCCGCCCTCCGGCGAATAGATGCCGCTGAACAGGCGCAGGATGGTGGATTTACCTGCACCGTTCGAGCCGAGCAGACCAAAGGCAGTGCCCTTGGGGATCTCCAGCTCGACACCGTCAAGCGCTGTAAAATCCCCGAAGCGCTTGACAGTCGATTGTAGTGTCATCATGTGGTCGCATCCCCTTTCTTGTTTTGCATTTCTTTAGAAATATCGTGTACCCGGTCGCATAGTGTTTCTTCCTGGATGCCGGTATCGAGTGCGTGTCTGACGGCGTTGTCAAAGTCCCCGAGGATCAGCTCCTGTGCCATGAGCGCATCCGGCTTTGCCACGAAGCTGCCCCGTCCCGCAAGGGAGTAGATGATGCCGTCCCGCTCGAGCAGTGCATAGGCTTTTGCCACGGTGTTCGGGTTCACGCCGAGATCCCCGGCAAGGCTGCGCACGGAGGGGAGCTTATCCTGCTCCTTGAGGACGCCTTTGAGGATGAGCTGCGTCACCCTGCGGTAAAGCTGCTCGTAGATCGGTGTCCGGCTCATGAGATCAATGTCAAACATACGAGACCTCCTTTCTGTCCTGTTTGCTTTTTCATCTTCTTCTGTCACAAGACGGCGTGTCATAGGTGTTCTATGTGTATTACCCGTCTTAGTACAGTTACAGTATAGCACACTGTGTGGGGTTTGTCAAGGGGTATTTCTAAAAAAATAATTTTTTACGGAATGGGAATGGAGCGGGAGCAGGTTCGGAGGAGGGAGGTGGCTTGGTTTGCCGCCTAAAGGCGGCAAGGATAAGCATCCTCGGAGGATAGGTAGGGGACGCTCTCTCTTGCAGCCGCACCCTCTTTGAAAAAAGCCCCACTGGGGCTTTTTTCAAATTCACCCCTTGCAGAGCGCCCTCCGGCAAGGAGATTTCGCCGTCTGCGGACGGCGACCAGGGCTTTCAGCCCTGGACCTGACCAGCTTTTTGAAAAAAGCTGGACCAAAAACTTTCATCTTTGGCTCCGCCGCTTCGGTCGTAAGATCGTTTAAAACAAAAAACACCGGCATCGTTCCGGATGCCGGTGCTGTGGATTCAGGAAATATAATTCCGCACATGAAGCGGGATGCCGAGCTTGTCGGCCTGCTGCTGGGCAGCGGCGATCTCCTCGGGGTTGATGACATCGACCACGGTGAACGCCACTTCCCTGCCGCTTGCTTTTACGGCAGCAGCAAAGTGCAGCATCGTCTCATAGGCATTCTGCGGAGCGCCCTGCGGGTTGGTGACACGCTGATATACCGCCGCATCGCCGCCGTTCAGGCTCACGGAAAAGCTGTCGAACACCGCTGTGAGCTGTGCGGCAGCGCTTCTGTCGCGGGTCTCCTCCTGCATGTAGATGTCCGTCAGGCCGTTGGTATTCAGCCGCAGGTGGATGCCCGGATATTCCAGCCGGAGCCATGCTGCCAGTGCGCAGATGAACCCGAGCCGCATGGTCGGTTCGCCGTAGCCGCAGAAAACAAGCTGCTCATAGCGGGAAAGGTCGCGCTTGCGGAGGTCTGCCTGCATCTCCTCAATGCTCGGCTCATGCTCGAGCCAGAGCGGATCGGAACCGTAGGCGCCGTCGTCGTTCTTGCGGATGCAGAACGTGCAGGCGCAGGAGCAGCGGTTGGTCACGTTGATATACAGATTATGGCCGACCTCATAGGTCAGCGTCATTGCTTTTTTCATGAGAAAGACTCCTTATAGAATGTCATTTGCAATTTAAAACACCAGAAAACTGCACAGGAGCAGCTTGCTGCGATGGCTTGAACTGCTCAGCTTTGCGACCTTGCGAAGCATTGGGAGCAAGCGGTCGGAAAAACGGAGCACCGTAGATCTCAAAGCAGGATGCCAGCGGGGGCTCCCCGCTCATAGGTCAGCGTCATTGCTTTTTTCATGGGAAAGACTCCTTATAGTATAATGGCTCCCCGCTTACTTATGATACCCCGTCCCCTTGTCGATCTGGTAGGCGCGGTAGATCTGCTCCATGAGCATCACGGATGCCAGGGCGTGGGGGAAGGTCATCTCCGACATGGACATGCGCCGGAATGCCTCCTGTTTGAGGGCGGGATCCAGTCCGAACGAGCTGCCGATGACGAAGGTCACGGCGCTGTCCTTCATGGGGAGCGTCTGGGTCAAAAGCTCCGAGAAAGCTTCGCTCGAGAGCTGTTTTCCCTCGATACAGAGGGCGATCAGCGTCCCTTTTGCCGCCTTGCGGATGGCATCGGCCTCCTGCGACAGCGCGCGGGCGATCTCCTTCTCCGAGGGCTTATCGGACAGGCGCACGGCGGGGAGCTGGGTGAATTCAAACTTGCAGAACGGCGTCAGGCGCTTCTGGTAGACCTCCTGCGCCGCGGTCAGGTGCGGCTCCTTCTGCTTGCCGACGGTGAGAAGCTGTACCAGCATCAGAAGATCACCGCCCCGCCCTGTGTCTCCACGGGTGCGATGCCGAGCAGATAGTCCATGCCCTGTGTGAAGTTCCGCAGTCCGTCGAGTACGGCCTGTGCGGCAAGCTGCTGGGTGTTGTTATGTGGCGAGAGATGCCCGAGCAAAAGCCGGGTCGTGCCGTTCTGGACGAGCTCTGCCGCAAAGCTGGCGCTGTCGTTGTTGGACAGGTGGCCGTATTCCGACAGGATGCGTCGCTTCAGCTCCGGCGGATAGGGGCCGCGGCGGAGCATTTCCATATCGTAATTCGCTTCGAGCAGCACCATGTCGCAGCCCGTGACGGCATTCCGGACAGCCGGTGTCACGACGCCGAGATCCGTGCAGACGGCGCAGAATTTGTCATCCTCGGTATGGATCCGGTAGCCGCAGCTCCCGGGCGCATCGTGCATGGTCGGGAAGGCAAGCACCTCGCAGCCGCCGCATTCGATGGCGCCGGTCTCGACGGAAACAGTCTCCACGCCTGCGGGGATCTGTCCGTCATGTTCGAGCACCTTGAGGGTGTCCTCGGTGCCGTAGACCGGGACTTTCAGCTTCCCGGCGAGCACCCGCAGCCCCTTGGTATGGTCGGAATGGGTATGGGTGATGAAGATGCCCTTCACGCATTCCTTTTGCAGACCATTGGTCTCGAGCGCATTCACCAGCTTCTTGCAGCTTGCGCCGGCATCGACTAAAATGCCCGCATTCCGGCTGCCGATGTAGGAGGCGTTGCCGCTGCTCGAGCTGAACAGGGGATAAAATTTTGCCATTAGGTTCCACCTCGGTCAGAAATCAGAATAAGAATCCGTAATTGTCCATCAGGGCATCGCAGACCACTTCAAAATCGAGCGCATGCGCCAGGTCTGCGCGCCAGTAGCTGTCCGCATCCGGCAGCAGGAACGTGGCATCGGTGTAGCATTCACTGTAGCTTTCGTGGGCAACGTCATCATCCCGCCATGCAAAGCCGATGCACGGCGTCAGTGCGGCATTTTTCCGCTGGATGGCAACGTGCGCACTGTTCTCGTTCACAACGATGATGTACCGGTAGTCGTCGAGCGCCGGGAATTCTTTCCGGATGCTGTTCACAAATGCTGTATTGTCAAAGTCCGCAGAGGGATTCACGCTGCATTCCGGCTCGCTGCTGTAGCAGCCGGGCTGGCCGCTGACGCCAAGGTCGCCAAGTGCGCCCAGAGCGGCGTACATAAATTGCAGTGCTGTGCGCTTTTCGCTGTTGGAAGCGGGGTCGAAGTGGCTGTCATTGTGGTCGTTGAACTTATGGAACAGCCATCCGTCACCCGGCACATAGCAGGCGAAGAGCTCCTCGTTTTGCAGGAGCTTCGGCATCTTGTCTTCGTCATCCGGCCGATCCACGACGATGTAGCGCACCTCCGAGACCTCCGGCAGATAAGTCAGATCGTCCGGCATTTCCCAACAGCTCGGGAAATCGGCATCATAGTAGTAGGATTCCCTGTTCAGCAGGAGCTTGGCCATGACCTGCTCCAGCGTCTCCGGGATGTAGTGATCCGTCCGGTTTTCTCGCACGAGATCCTCCTGCAGATCCTTGGTGTAGGCCGCATACCATGCTGCGGTATTGGCGGCATCGAGCTCCCGGGTCTGGGGGATGGCAGCGTCATCGGAGCCGATGCCGTTCTTTGCCAGATATTCCGGCACCTTCTCGGCATACTCCGGCTGCGCAAGGATCTCCCGGCAGCGCTCCGCGAGCTGGGGTGCGAATGTCTCCATCGACGCCTGGTTTGTCATATCCGGGTAGATCAGACTACCCACCACCGTAAAGCCAAACAGGTCGCCCGCAGACATCTCCTGCACCGGGATCTCCCGGAGCCGGTCTGCTTCCTGCTCCTTGGCCTCCATGATGCGGCACAGATACTGATCATAATAGAACAGGTACTGCCAGTCCGTCAGCGTGTGCGGATCCACCGAATCTGCCCACTTCTGTACAAGCTCATCCGCTTGTTCGGGCTCGGTCTCATAGAGGAGCTCGTCCTCCGTCATGCCGAACTGCTCGGTAAAGTAGCTGTTGATCTCGTCCTCGTAGAGCAGCGGGAGCTCATTTCTGTAAATGTCATAGAACAGCTTGACATCAAAGGAATACATCTCATACAGCCATGCATCCGCCGCCGAAGAGGGCAGCCGCATGCTGTAATACTGCTCCGCCGATTCGGGGTGCAGATAGCACGAGAGCGCCTCTTCAAGGGACAGATCAGGGTGATGCCAGTAGGCGGTCTCTGTATCCTGTGCAGGCGGCTCTGTGGGGGCTTCTGTAGTTTCGGCAGCCGTTTCAGTCACGGCTGCCGTTATGGGTTCTGTGGTTTCTGTGGGCTCCGGTACGCTTTCCGGAGCGGGGGCTTTTTCGCTGCATCCGCAAAGAACGACGCAGCACGCCAGCAATAATGCTGTCAGTTTTTTCATGGTCTGCCTCCCGGGCTTGCGATCAGTCCTCGCTGATACGCTTCATATCCGCACCGATGCCGCGGAGCTTTTCCACGATGTTGGAATAGCCGCGCTCGATGTGGTGGATGTCGGTGATCTCGGTCGTACCGTCTGCGGCCAGACCGGCGATGATCATGGCGGCACCTGCACGCAGGTCACAGGCCTTGACCTTGGCACCGTGCAGACCGGGCACACCAAAGATGATGGCGCCGTCGTGGGTCGTGTTGATCTGTGCGCCCATCAGACGCAGCTCCGCGACATAGCGGAAACGATCCTCCCACACCTGCTCGGAGATATTGCTCTGCCCGTCCACGATGCACAGGAGCGCTGCCATCTGGGGCTGCATGTCGGTCGGGAAGCCGGGGTACGGCTCGGTCTTGATGTTGGTCGGACGCAGGCGGCGGTTCTCGGAGACGCTGACGCGGATACAGACCTCGTCGTCGCTCTCGACTTCCTCCACCGTGACGCCGCACTCTACCAGGCGCTCGGCGATGTCCTTCATGTGATGCGGGATCACGCCGTGGATCAGCACGTCGCCCCGTGTGGCCGCAGCAGCGACCATGAAGGTGCCTGCCTCGATCTGGTCGGGAACGACCGCATAGGTGCGCTCCTCCACGGAGCCTTCGAGCGCATCGTTGCCGATGAGCTTCTGCACACCCTCCACAATGATCTTGTGGGTGCCGGCGCCGCTGATGTGGGCGCCCATATAGTTCAGGAAATTCGCCAGATCCACGATGTGCGGCTCTCTGGCGCAGTTTTCAATGACGGTGGTGCCGTCCGCCTTGACAGCGGCAAGGATGGCATTCATAGTCGCGCCCACGGATACCACGTTCAGGCTGACAGTGCTGCCGTACAGCGTCTCAGCTTTCAGCTCTACAGCGTCGATGTACGCTGTGCCGTCGTTGTCGATCTTCTTGATGAGCATGGTCTCGGCACCGAGTGACTCAAACGCCAGCAGATGCTGGTCGATCGGCCGTTCACCGAGGTTGCAGCCGCCGGGCATGGCAGCTACCGCACGATGGGAACGCCCGAGCAGCGCGCCCAGGAAATAATAGGACGCACGCATTTTCCGTGCAAGCTCTGCGGGTACCTCTGTGCTGGTGACATCGACCGTCGAGATGCGGTAGGTGCCCTCGCGGAGCTTCTCGACCGTGGCGCCGAGCTCCTCCAGAATGGTCAGGCAGATCTTGACATCGCTGATGTCCGGCACGTTTTCGATGATGCAGGGCACATCGAGCAGCAGTGTTGCCGGCAGCAGCGCCACCACGGAATTCTTGGCGCCGGAGACATAAATATCACCTTTGAGGCGGTTCCCGCCCTGGATTACAAATTTGTCCACCTTGGTTTTCTCTCCTCTTTCCGGGAGCAGTGTGTTTCTGTATCTGCTCCTTATTCCAGGCCGTAGTCCGCCGGATACCAGCGGATCTCACTGCCGTCGTATTGTTCTACGGTCACGCTTTCAATGTAAACAGCCTCTTTGGGCTTGTTGTTGGCTTTGTTCACGGGCACCTCAGAAATGGCATAGACGATGTCCAGCCCGTCAATGACCTGTCCGAAGACGGTATAGCGGGTGTCGAGCCACGGAGCGCCGCCGTACTGCTCGTACAGCTTGCGGGCCTCCGCCGTGTAGTAGATGCCCTTGCTTTCGGTCTGTGCTTTGAGATCCTCCTCTGTCACGGCTTCACCGGTCACGATATAGAACTGGCTGTTGGCCGTATCGAGCGAGCCGCCGTTGCCATAGCCGAGTGCGCCGGGGAGGTTGATGAGCTGGTTGTCCAGACCGGCATTGAACATGCCGCCCCAGCAGCTTGCACCGCCGGTGCCGTCGCCCTTGGGGTCGCCGCTCTGGATCATGAAATCCTTTACGACGCGGTGGAAGATCAGTTCGTCATAATAGCCCTGACCAGCGAGGGTGATGAAATTCTCGCAGGCCTCCGGGAGCTGTTCGGTGAACAGGCGGATCTTGACATCGCCATAGTCCTTGACATGGAGGGTAACGATCGTATCACCGGTCTCCGGGGCTGTATAATTCAGGATGGGCAGCTCCTGGAGCTGTATCTGCTTCTGGCCGCATCCTGTCAGGATGCCGCAGAGCATTGCGGCACAGATGCCTGCCGCAAATACACGGTGCTTCAAAGCGCACACCTCTTTCTTCTGATAGATACAATGATCCTATTATCCTATTATACATCATTCAGCAGGATTTGTAAAGTCAAAATAGGACTGTTTAGAAAAAAGTTCCAACTTTATATTCCACATCGGTGCAAACCTTGTGGAAATTTTATGGCTGTCAAAAAAGAAAAGCTGCGGAGCAACAGTATGCTTCGCAGCTTTAAGGAGGATATGTAGTATCTTATGCAGGGACGCCGGTGCGGGGTCTGCGGAACGGGAGCGCAGGCTTTCGGAGCAGATAGAGGCGGATGCCGGTGATCAGCGCTGCCAGGACGGTGAGGAACTCGGAGATCTCGCAGGAATAGAAGCTGTTTTCCGGCAGCGGGAGGTCGTTGAAGCGTCTGTATTCCTGCACGGTGTAGTGGTACAGGTTGCCGGAGTACATCACGAGCTCAAACAGGATGATGGCGAACAGCGGGACAAGCATCAGCCCGAATGCGATGTGGTTGTTCTTCTCTCTGCACTTCGTGGCGCAGGCTACCCACAGCCCCGCAGCGGTGCCGATGAGCGTCCACTTGACGAAGTCGATGGTCTCGCTGAGGGAGTTGGTGAAATACAGCGACAGAGCGTCCGGGTGAGTGTCCATCAGCAGGTATTTTGCCAGTTCGAGGACAAATACATATAAATAATAGAAGAAATCCAGCCCCAGGAAGAAGAGGAACAGATCCTTGAACTGCTGCTTTGCCGGGACATCCCGCTTCATGATGATCATGATGAACATGGCATAGAAGGAGAGGATCCCGAGGATCCCGGAGAAGCTGAAAACGTCATGCCCTCTGTATAGATAGAAGTCGAGACGCCCGAGCAGCTGCTGCGCAACGCCGAGGATGCCGCCGATCCAGAGGAATTTGGTCTTGTCCCAGAATGATTTTGCAGTACACATAAGAATACTCCCTTTCTGATGCCGTCCGCGCAGATACGCGGTTCCGGTGTACTATTTCCGTATTAACTGTACTAATCGTCTTAGTACAGTTATAGTATAGCATACAGTTGGGGGTTTGTCAAGGGTTTTTCTGTGGGTAAAATGAATAAATGTTGGGACACTTGTTTGTGCAAGGTGGCGGAAAGGAGGGCGATGGGTGTATGGTTTTGGGCGGTAGATGTGTTTGTCGCCGCATAAAGGCGGCGAGAAAAGGTATGCTCATAGGCGAGGTAGGGGACGCTCTCTCTTGCAGAGCGTCCCCTCTTTGAAAAACAGTCCACTGGACTGTTTTTCAAATTCACCCCTTGCAGAGCGCCTTCGGACTCAGGAGATTTCGCCGTCTGCGGACGGCGACCAAGGGACTCTGTCCCTTGGAACCCTGCAAACTTTTTTTGGAGAAAAAAAGTTTGATCAAAAAAATCA
>JAGADP010000258.1 GCA_017828885.1 Oscillospiraceae bacterium
GCCGCTGAAAAAAGAAGCGGAGTAAGTCGAGCAAACAGAAAACGGACCCACGGCCAAAAGGCCGTGGGTCCGTTTTCATTTTCCGCCGCTGCGGCGGTCTCAGTCCTTCGTCTGTGCCTCCTGCGGAAGCTGCGCGGCATCCTCCGTGACATACAGAGGCACCAGTTTGCCGACCAGCATATACCTGGCATTGTCGAACACATACGCGCAGGTACAGAGCGAGATCAGCTGATCGCCCGGCTCAACGCTCACGTTGCTTTGGAACGTGGACCGCGACCGGATCGCATCGACGTATTCCATGAATTCCTCATCGCTCTGGAACTGGAAGGACACGAATTCGTCGTAGCCGCTCTCATGCGTTCCGGATACCAGCTCGACCAGATAATCGCCTGCGGGCGTATAGAGCATCATGGTCGGCGACGCCTCGTAGAACTCCTGATCGCGGTATAATTCGATCGATCCGAACATGGTGCCGTTGGCCATGTGATGCCCGTAGATCACGGTGTTCTGGTCGGAAAAGTCGTCGTGATTCCTGTAGTCGGCAAAGAGAGAACCCGAGCTGTTGTATTCCTTGTTGTACAGGTGATCGAGATAGTACTCGTTATCCTCCCCGTGCAGAACGGGATAATCGATCTTTGTTCCTTCGGCATAGAGCCATCCGATGATGTCCCCGTTGATCTTCTGCAGCTCGGAAAAATCCATTGAGCACTGTCTCTGTGCTTCTTTCGGAGCTTCTTCCCCGGCGGCGGGATCCGTCGGCTCCGCCGTCTGTTCCTTCGGGGCCGGGGTCGATCCGACGGACGCAGCCGTTCCGTCAACGACGATGCTCGGCCTCGCCTGGATCCTCAGCTCCCGGATCGCCTTTTCCGCTCTGTAGTGGGAGACCAGCACCCAAATCGTAACGCCTGTGCTGACCACAAAGATCACTCCGAAAAGGCAGAGGAGGAAGCCCCGCCATCCGAATCGACGTTTTTTATTCTCCTCATTCATGCCGGCAGTTTCTCCTCCTTCGCGTCTGCTCCATGAGATATGCGTCTTGAGAAAACGGGGCAAAGGCTTGCTTTGCCCCGTTCTCTGTTTTGGGCCTGTGCCCGGGTCATTGCTTATTTGCTTTTACGCTCCCTGCGCTTTCTTCCGGAGAAGAAGGTCAGGATCATTCCCAGCGCGGACAGCAGCATCGCGGGTACGCTCACCGGCAGCAGGCTGTTCTCGCCCGTGGGCGGGACGTCGCCTTTGTAGTTTTTGAACGCTGCCAGACTCGTCGTATCCGGTGCGATCACTCCGACTTCGCCGGTATAGGTCACACGATGATGGAAGGGGTTCGTCTCTGTCACCTGATAGATGCAGCCGGCCGGCAGACCCGTGATGATGGCGTACTGATTATGCTTGAGCCAGATCGTTCCGCCGCTCTCGATGGTGCCGCTGCTGATGACTTCACCGGCGGAATACACCGTGTAGGGGTATCTGCCCGCAACGCTCAGTTCGATCTTGAAGGGGAAGCTCAGCTTCTTGTTGCCGCGGTTGCCCGTAACGGTCTTCTTGATCATCAGCGAGCCGGTCTTGATCTGGTTGGTGATCTCGACCAGATACGTATTGCTGGTCGGATCCAGCGCCGCGCCGGTGACGGTCGCCTTGAGCTCGCCATCGTCATCACGTACCACGATCGTGACCGTCTTGGGTGTGGTGTCGTAGGTGACGCCGACAGCCGTGCCCTCCTCTTCCTGGATCGAATAGGTGTAAGTCCCTTCCTCCGTGAAGTGGATCGAGCCGAAGCTTGCCGTATTCGTTACGGGAGGAATGGTGACCGTTACGCTGGTCGTCTCCGGCATAGGCTTGCCGGTCTGCCCGGTGAGATAAAACTTGAAGGTGTAGCTGACGCCGGCGGGCAGTACCCCGGTCATGATCTTTCTGACGCCAAGGGGCACATCTACGGGTGTGAAGACATTCGTGAAGAGCGCGCTGGATGCGCTGGCTCCATCCTTGGACATGGCATAGCTGGCGCTCAGCGTTCCCTGCGGATCATCCACGACCGTCACCGTAACCGTATACTCGCTCGGATCATACTTGACACCGGGGATCTTGTTGACAACTTCCTCCTTGATCTTGTAGGTGTACGTGCCCACTTCGGTATAGGTGATCTCGCCGAACAACCCTTCGACATTCGTGTAATTGGTCGGCGTGACCGTGATCGTGACCTCGTTCCCGGTTCCCGACGGCATCGGCGCGTTGCCCACCTTGCTCAGCGTGAACTTGAAGCTCATGTCCTTCTCCGGAGCGCTGCCGGTAACCGACTTCTTCACCGGGATCTCCAGCGTGGCGGGAGTGGGCTCGTAATTGTTCTCGAGCTGCATCATCGAGGCCGAGGTTAGACCCATGCCGTCGCCAATGAGGTAGATTATGTTTTTTACCTCCTGTGCCTCTGCCGCAAGTGCTGTTGCGAGAAGCACCGCGAGGGTAGTTATAACTCTCTTCATAGTCGTAGTGTTAAATATGATGTGTTGCAAAATTAACTAAAATATCCTATCTTCGCAAGAAAATTAGCATATTATGGTAGAGGTAAAGATGGCAGAAGATTGGAAGGAGATACTTCGTGAGGAGTTTTCGAAGTCCTATTTCGAGGAGCTTACATCCTTCGTGAGGGGTGAGTATGGCAGTGGGGTAGTCTACCCCGCGGGTCGCAACATATTCCGCGCCTTCGACTGCTGTCCGTTTGATAAAATCAAGGTCGTAATCATTGGTCAGGACCCCTACCATGGTCCAGGTCAGGCCAATGGCCTCTGCTTCTCGGTGGGTGAGGGTGTTCCTTTTCCTCCTTCGTTGCGCAACATCTTGCAGGAGGTGCACGAAGATGTCGGTGCGCCCATCCCCACATCGGGCGAGCTGGAGCGTTGGGCAGAGCAGGGTGTACTTCTGCTAAAC
>JAGADP010000259.1 GCA_017828885.1 Oscillospiraceae bacterium
CTGCACGTCAAGGCCGTGCATCTGAGCGGTGAAGGAGGCTGTCTCGACCGTCCTGCCCATCGGCGATGCGTAAATTGCGCGGATGGGCTCATCCCGCAGCCGTTCGGCAGTGCAGGCGGCCTGGTGTCTGCCGTTTGCGGTCAGGCAGTCGTTGGCATAATCCGGTTCCCCGTGTCTTACAAAGATTAGTCTCATGGCGGTGCTCCCCCTGTGGCTGGTAGTTCTATCAAAAGGATATCACATCCCGGCAGATTTGTCAAGAGGGCGGACATTGCAGAGAGATGATGGGGGTGTGGGGCACAGCCCACAAGGCAGGCTGGGGCGCGCCAGCGCCCCCATTCTCCCCCTCCCTCCGGGAGGGGGGCAGGGGGTAGGCAGTTTGCGATGCATCATCCAAAGAATCACGATCTCCTCCGTTTGGACGATCCTGTAGGTCTCCGTCAGGATTTCTGCAGCAAATTGCACCGAAGCAGTTGACATTTGAAAAATAATAGTGTATAATGAGAACAATACCAGTTATGAAAGCGAGGGATCCTCTATGGAAGTTACTGCTATCCACAAGCTTAGTTACGGGCTGTTTGTTCTCACGGCTGTCAATGGTGACAAGGACAACGGCTGCATCATCAATACGGTCGAGCAGGTCACGGCCGAGCCGAACCGCATCGCATTTGCCGTCAATAAGGCAAATCACACGCACGACATGCTCATGCAGAACAATGTCTTCACCGTCTCGATCATCAGCGAGAAGGCGGATTTTGAGCTGTTCAAGCGCTTCGGTTTTGCATCGGGGCGGGATACGGACAAGTTTGCCGGCTTCACGGCGGTCAAGCGCACCTCGAACGGGACGCTTGCAGTCCGCGAGGGCACCAATGCCTATATCTCCGGCAGGGTGTTCCACAGCGTGGATCTTGGCACGCACACGCTCTTCATTGCAGAGGTGACGGAGATGGCGGTCATCGACGACACGCCTTCGGCGACCTATGCGTATTATCACGCCAACATCAAGCCCCAGCCCCAGAAGGTCGGTGAGACCCCGGACGGGCAGACGATCTGGCGCTGCATGATCTGCGGTTATGAATATGTCGGCGAGGAGCTGCCGGAGGACTTCATCTGTCCGCTGTGCAAGCATCCGGCCTCGGATTTTGAAAAGATCTCGGGATAGCGGCTCATGCCCCCTCCCCGGCGGGGAGGGGATCGCTTTTTGATGGGGCATACCGCTTGCATTTTACTTCATTATATGCTATAATAGTACTATTGTAATCATTTTGATCAAGGAGGAATACCATGAACAGAAAATTCGCTGCCGTGATGGCGGGTTTAATGCTCACAGCGGCGCTGACAGGCTGCTCTGCCAAGCAGGACGTGGAACAGCCGGATATTTATGTCATCTGCAAGAGCAAGGACTCCTACTGGGATACCACCAGATGGGGCGCCGTGGATGCCGGCGAGGAGATGGGGCTGAACGTCTACTATGAGGCGCCCGAGACCGAGGCGGAGATCGACGTGCAGATCCAGATGGTACGCGATGCCATTGCGGCCGGTGCGGATGCCATCGTGCTGGCACCGCTCGATACAGATGCACTCAACGACGTGCTCCAGGAGGCGACCGCGCAGGGGATCCCTGTGCTGACGATCGACTCCGATGTCAGCTATGAAGGCCGTGCGGTCTGCGTCAGCACGCAGAACCAGTCGGCGGGCGCCATCGCAGCGCGTGAGTCTGCGGATCTGCTCGAGGGCGAGGGCGAGGTCGGCATCATCTGCCACAAGGCCGATGCCCAGACGGCTAAGGAGCGCATGGGCGGCTTTGTGACCGAGCTGGACGGCAGTCTGCTCGTGGCGGATGCCTACCCGCACATCAAGGTCGTGGATGTCAAGTACGGCGAGGGCGATGTCGAGCGCTCCAAGGAGGGCACCAAGCAGCTCATCGAGGAGCATCCCGACCTGAAGCTCGTCTATGCCACCAACCAGCCCGGTACCGTCGGCGCCTGCAAGGCGATCGAGGAGCTGGGGCTCGGGGATCAGATCACGCTGGTCGGCTTTGACTACTTCAACGGTGCAGATGCCTATATCAACAGCGGCATCCTGGACGGCGTTATCACACAGAACCCCTATAACATGGGCTATCTTGGCGTCCGCTATGCCAAGAAGCTGATCGAGGGCGATATTGTGCCGTCCATTGTGGACACCGGCGCGACATACGTGGAAGCTGCCAATCTGAACGATGCCGATATACAGTGGCTGCTCGATCCGATCGTGGACAGACCCGCATTCAAGGATTAAGGAGGTACTGTGATGGAAAAAAACAGAATCAGCCGTGCCTATACGATAGCCGGCGTTGTATTGCTGCTGTTCTGCGTGCTCAACCTGGTGATCGAGAACCTGGTCTATGTCAACAGCCGCAGGATCTATGACCGCAATATCGAGTCCGTGCAGTATCTGTCCGAGATGAACGCGCGTCTGACGGACATCAACGACAATGTACTGCTGCTCGTGGTCGGTGCGGGAGAGAACAACGGCAACAACATCCAGAACAAGATCGACGCGGACTTCACCGCAATAACCCGCTGCGAGGAGAGCTACAAGGCGCTCGGCCACCAGTCGGCGCTCGAGCAGCGTCGCTACCAGCAGGCCAGCCTGAGCATCGAGGCCTACCGGAAGAAGATCGCCGAGGTGCGCGATGTGCTGCCCACGGCCGGCTATGAGACGGCAAGCTCCATCTACATGCAGGAGCTGTCGCCGCTGCAGGTATGCGCGGCAGAGATGCTCAACGCAACAATGGAGATCGGCACGAGAGATGCGGATGCCAATGTTCATCGTTCCTCCCTCATGCACGGCGTTTCCCAGGCAGTTCTGATCTTGCTGGCGATCGTCGGCGTGGCAGGTCTGATCTATGCCGGCAAGAAGGCTGTGGCGGCCAGCGAGGAGATCATCCGCAAAGGCGAGGAGCTCGAGGAGGCTTCCGAGCGTCTTGACCGTTCCCGTCAGAAGATGGCGGATGCAGCCATGATGAACATTCTCACGGGCATGTACAACCGCTATGCGCTCCAGGAGCGGCTTGCCGAGATCATCGGCACGGGACAGCTCAACATCGCCGTGTACGACCTTGACCGCTTCAAGGCGGTGAACGATACCTACGGCTACGAGGTCGGCGATGCGTATCTGGCGGGCGTTGCAGAGCGCTTGCAGGTCGAGTACGGAGAGAACGCGGAGATGTACAATCTGTACGGCGGCGAGTTCTGCCTGCTGTTTGACGAAGACATCACCGACATGCAGGTGCAGTCTATGGCTGAGCAGATCCGCCAGAGCTTCAGCGGGCCGGTCGATGCGGAAGGCGTTGTGATCAGCTGTACGGCATCCGCGAGC
>JAGADP010000260.1 GCA_017828885.1 Oscillospiraceae bacterium
CCCTCCCCCCTGTCCTCCCCCTTTGGGGGAGGTGCCGCCGAACGGCGGCGGAGGGGGTGTTTTTCAGCCATTTTTTATTTACATCCATATGCAGCACGAGCCCGGACGCCATGTCCGGGCAAGTCTGCTATTACCAATGAACAAATGATCCTTTTCAGAAGCTCCCCTTCTGTATCGCTGCCGTTCAGCGATCACCTTGATTTCGGGAGCCGTTTATCTCCTTGCGTAGATCACATCGCCGAGCATCAGGTCACGCTCGAGGGTGTAGGGCTTGGTGTCCTTGTCGATGACAACCAGCTCGATGCCCATGATGGCTGCAAAATCATGCACAGCCTGTGTGGTGATCTCATAGGACAGCACCGTGTGATGTGCGCCGCCGGCGATGATCCAGCAGGTCAGGCCGTCGAGGAAGGACGGCTCCGGACGCCACATGGTACGTGCTACCGGGAGATTCGGCATATCCTGGAACGGCTTCTCGCAGGTCACATCCTGGGAGATGAGACGCAGTCTGCCGCCGATGTCGATCAGGGAGATGGCCTTGGCCTTGCCGGCCTTGCCCTCGAACACGATACGCGCCGGATCCTCCTTGCCGCCGATGCCGAGGTGATGTACCTCGATGCGCGGCTTGTCGGCTGCGATGCTCGGGCATACCTCGAGCATGTGGGAGCCGAGGATCAGCTCGTGCTGGTAATCATAGGTGTAGTCCTCCATGAACGAGGTCGCACCGTCCGGATACATCGCCTTGATGATGGCGGTCATGCCGGCGGTCTTCCAGTCGCCCTCTGCGCCGAAGCCGTAGCCCTTGTGCATGAGGTGCTGGGAAGCAAGACCCGGAAGCTGCTTCATGCCGTGGAGATCCTGGAAGGTATTGGAGAATGCCATAGCGCCCTCACGAACGAGGATCTTCTCAATGGCGATCTCCTCGCGTGCCTGGTAGCGGATCGCCTCGGTGTCCTTCTCCTCGAAGGTGTAGAGCTTGGCATACTCTGCCATCAGTGCGTCGATCTCGGCATCCGTGACCTTGTTCATCTCCTGAACGAGATCACCGACTGCCCAGGTGTTGACCTGCCAGCCAAGCTTGATCTGTGCCTCGACCTTATCGCCCTCGGTGACGGCGACCTCACGCATGTTGTCGCCGAAGCGGACGATCTTCAGGCTGCGGCTGAACTTGGCGCCGACGGCGGCACGCTGCCACTGTGCGATCTTCTCCTGCACGGCGGGATCCTTCCAGTAGCCTGCAACGACCGTTCTCGGGGCGCGGAGTCTGGCGCCGATGAAGCCGTGCTCACGGTCGCCGTGGGCGGACTGGTGCAGGTTCATATAGTCCATATCAATGGCTTCGTTCGGGATGGTCTCGTTGAACTGCGTATGCAGATGCAGCCAGGGCTTCTGGAGGAGCGTCAGACCGTTGATCCACATCTTGGACGGCGAGAACGTATGGCAGAAGGTGATGATGCCGGCGCACTCCTCATCGTAGTTTGCCTCTCTGACGACCTTCTCGATCTCTGCCTCCGTCTTGGCGGTCAGCTTGTATTCCACCGGGAACGGAAGCTTGAGACCGTCCACGATGACCTTGGAATCCTCCTCGACCTGCCGGATCGTCTCCTCACCGTACAGGAACTGCGAGCCCGTGATAAACCAGAATTTTGCCATGTTGATCATTCCTTTCTTCAGGAAGCACTGATTTGATCGGTAATCCAGTACTCCGGGGATAGTAAAAGCGTTTTCCGAGGCTGCGCCCCGTACCCGCTTCTCTGAAAGCCTGCTTTCAGAGACTGTTAGATCTGTGCTGCCGCGCGTTCGGCAGCAATACCTGCCTGGTATTGTTTCATATAAGCAGCAAAGCCCTCCACATCTGCCTTTTCAGGCGAAACCGTGCTGCCGTTCATAGCCTTGAATACATGGTTGCTGAGATAATCCTGTAATGTCTGCGCTGAAGATTTCTGTGCCATATACGCTGCCAGGAGCGCGATGCCCCATGCGCCGCCCTCACCGGCCGACTGCATCAGCGTGATGTCCGCACCGAGTGCGGCTGCCAGAATGCTCTGGCTCGGCACCGGATTCTTGAACAGGCCACCGTGCGCGTAGATGCGTTCGAGCTTGACCTGCTCCTCCTTCGTGAGGATGTCCATGCCAATGGCGAGCGTTGCGACGGTGCCATAGACAAGGCTGCGGGCAAGATCCTCCGCCGCAAAGCCCTTGTCGGGGCTGCGGAACAGGAGCGGCTTGCCGGCATCGAGCCCTGTCACCGGCTCACCGGCGTAATAGTTGTAGGAAATAACGCCGCCGCAGTCCGGGGCGCCCTTTGCCGCCAGACCGTAGATCAGGTCGTAGAGCTGCGGCTTTGGCAGCTCCGTGCCCGCTGCTGCAAGTACGCTGCCAAACAGCTTCACCCAGGCATCGAGGTCTGTGGTGCAGTTGTTGCAGTGTACCATCGCCACGGGAGCACCGCAGGGTGTCGTCACAATGTCGATCTCGCGGTGTACGGCTCTGAGGTTCTGCTCGAGCACGATCATCGCAAAGATGGACGTACCGGCGGAGACATTGCCTGTGCGGGGTGCGATGCTGTTGGTCGCGGCCATGCCGGTCTGCGCATCGCCCTCCGGCGGACAGAACGGAACGCCTGCCCGGAATGTCCCGGTCGGATCGAGGAGCTTGGCGCCTGCCTCGGTCAGCTTGCCGGCGCAGTCTCCCACGGGAACGATCTGCGGGAGGATGTCACCGAGCTGCTTGGTGAAACGTGTGCCCTGTGTCAGCTCGTCAAATTTCGCTGTCATCGCGGCATCATAACCGCAGGTCTGCGGGTCGATCGGGAAGATGCCGGATGCATCGCCGATGCCGATGACCTTTTCGCCGGTCAGCAGATAGTGTACATAGCCGGCCAGTGTCGTCAGGAACGCGATCCGGTCGATATGTGGTTCGTCCTTCAAAATTGCCTGATAGAGGTGCGCGATGCTCC
>JAGADP010000261.1 GCA_017828885.1 Oscillospiraceae bacterium
GAAGACCAGCCCGGGCACCGGGAATATCCCGCCAAAGCCCGTCAGCAGGAAGGTCAGCGCGAAAAACAGGAACGCAAAGGCGATCAGCTTCTTTTTGCCCATTTTTTTGGCGGCAATGTTGACGAACGGGTAAAACGCCAGGCTCTGCGCCATCATGATGCCAAAGAGCGGGAAGCTCCAAGTGCTGTCCAGCCCCATGAGCACGGTGATATAGAACGAGAGCCCCGTCTGGAACATGGTCAGCGCCAGCCAGTAGAGCACATCGCTGCAAACGAAGGTGACAAAGTCCCTGTTCCGGAAGGTGGAGAGCAGCGACCGGAAGACGGGCTCACTCGTGGGCGTTGTGTCGGCGTAGAGATTCTCGTCGATGAGGAACGCCGGGATCAGCATGCAGATCACTGCGACCGCCGCCAGGATGGCGACCGTGATGCGGAAGCTCCCCGCATAGCCCATCTTTGCCATGAAAACAGCTGCGATGTTCGGCACGAGATAGGCGACCGCCGACCCGACGAAAAACGTCACGGAGAGGAAGGTCGAGAGGTTGATGCGGGCGTTCTGCGTGCTGCCGAGCTCCGGAATCAGTGCATTATAGGGCGTGAAATAGCACGTCAGGCAGAAGTAGAACAGCAGCGTCAGGATGCCGAGCATCACGGCGTTGCCGATGCTCCCCGCCGGGAACGGTGACCAGAACAGCAGCACCGTCACCAGTCCGAACGGGATCGGTGCCATCCGCAAAAACGGGATGCGCCGCCCGAGCCGGTGCTGCAGCCGGTCGGACTGTCCGGCGATGAGCGGATCGGTCACGGCATCGAACACACGTCCGACCGCCGCGATCAGGCCGATGACCGTCAGCACGCCGAAGATCTTGCCGGAGGGGATGAATTCCGTCTGCCCCTTGGCGAGCTCCTCGCCGCTGGGCTGGAAATAGAACACGAGCCAGTTGTTGATGATGCCGGAGAGCAGAGACCATCCGAGCTGACCGACAGCAAAGATCCAGAGGATCTTATTGGATGCGGTTTTCTTGGGTTCCATACATGACCTCCCTTCACGGAAAAGCTGCGATCAGGGGTATAGACATAGCTGCCGCCGGCAAAGACTCACCGGAGGCAGCATCCTATCATTTCAGTATCCTTGCGCCTTACGGCTGCTTTTTCACGTAGTAGACGGCCGTCTCCACCAGCATGTTCAGCTCCATGCCGCCGGCAGAGAAGTTGTCGGACGGGAGCAGCTCGCCCTGCAACAGCTTCTTGGCAAGCTCCATCGAAGCATGTCCGTAGGACAGGTAGAAGAGCTGGAAGTTCACACCCTCGCGCACGGTGCCGTCCTTGATGCCCGTCTGGAAAGCGGCCTCAAAGAAGGGGTAGATGTTGATGATGGACTTGTCGTACTCGATCAGCTCCTCCTTCGGGACATTCTCACGGATGAGCAGGAGATC
This sequence comes from Oscillospiraceae bacterium, assembly GCA_017828885.1. GTDB lineage: Bacteria > Bacillota > Clostridia > Oscillospirales > Ruminococcaceae > UBA3855. The sequence continues at coordinate 1,436 of JAGADP010000261.1, forward strand.
GAACTCACCGAGCAGCCGCATGAAGTCCTTGTGTGCATCGTAGAGCACCAGGCCGAGACGCATCAGGTCCGTGAGCTGTTTGAGACCGGTCTGACTGCGGAACACATCGGAATCGAACACGCCGCTGAACATACTCTGGAGGTCTGTCCAGAGATAGGTCATGGCAGCGATGGCGATGCGTGTCTTGGTACCGAAATAGCGGTAGAGGGTGGCAACGCCGATCCCGCTTTTCTCTGCGATATCTGTCATCTTCACATTGTCGATGCCGTTCTCGAGGAACAGGCGGGCGCTGGCGGCCACGGCGGCCTCAAAGCGCTTGTTTTTCAGATTTTCGGGAGAAAATAAATTATCCACTTGACAAACCTCCTATTTATATGATAAAATTTAACTAATGATAGCCAATGTATCCGATGGTAGAAATTCTATCATTTGATAGTTATTTTCTATCACCTGATAGTTCTAAGTATATCAGATTTCAATGTATTTGTCAATAGATTCCAGGTAAATAAATTATGAAGCTATCATATTCTGGGGGGATGAACATGGATCGGGCCAAAACGATCTTCGGCAATGAGATGCCGGAAAGGACGTATCACAAAGCAATTCGCAATAAACGGCGCTTTCAGAAGCGCTACGGAGATGACTCCGGTGTCCGCTACCGGCTTTCCACAGAACAGGCGCCTGCGATAGGTAAACGTTTAAGTGTAAATAACATTGTGATAGGCGACCAGAATCCGGTAAAATTCAATGACAAAAGTGTCATCATCGGCAATATCCGTATGGGTTACGGGCATTACCGCATCTCCATGGCGATGGCATCGGCTGCCCATGCGATGGGCTATGATCCGTTCTGGTTCGACCTCTGCTCGTTTGAGCAGACGGCGGCAGGTAAGATCATTGCCGGCCAGAACGATCTGTATTCCCTCGGTTCCCGGCTGTCCCAGCAGGATCCGATCTTCGACCGGCTGATCTGGGAACCGCTCAGCGCCGAGGGCTTCCGGCAGCTCACCTACAACTGCGGCGACCAGAAGATGACCGAGCTGATGACGCCGGTCTTCCGGCAGCTCCCGAAGAGCATCCCGTTCGTGGCATGCCATGTCTGGCCGGCGCAGGCGGCTGTCCATGCAGGCCTGACACATGTGGTCAACGCCGTGCCGGACAACTGGCCGCTGGCGCTGCACCTCTCCGAGGGGGCGATCCACACGGTGCAGACGCCCTCCGCCTACTTCGGCTACCGGACGCTGCGGGGCATGGCCAAAAAGCGCATCCTGCACCCCATGCCGGGCGCGTCGATCGCCTATACCGGGCACTATGTCGATCATGAGCTGGTGAGCAACATCGTGCAGGACTGCCGCAAACGCCGCGAGCGTGTGCAATTCGGCGAAGCGCGCCGCTGGCTGATGAGCGTCGGCGGTGCGGGCGCCCAGAAGGAGATCTTCATCGCGGTCATCCGCAGGCTCCTGCCGGAGATCCGTGCGGGACGGGCGGTACTGTTCTTCAATTTAGGCGACCACCGGAACATGTGGGAGGCGATCGAGAAAGAGATGCCGGAGATGCGGAAACTCGTGACGGAGCATTTCAACTCCTTCCGGGAGACGGAGCGCTTCTGCGAGGCCGCGTATGACGGCGAGGTCAAGGGCATCCATGTGTTTTGCGACAACGACATTTTCTCGGCAGTCTATACGACCAACTTGCTGATGCGTGCGAGCGATGTGCTCATCACCAAGCCGAGCGAGCTGAGCTTCTACCCGATCCCGAAGCTGATGATCCACCGTGTCGGCGGCCATGAGGCCTGGGGCGCTGTCCGTGCGGCAGAGATCGGCGACAGCACCTACGAGTGCGTCACGATCGAGGAGACAACGGCGATGCTCCGGCTCATCCAGAAGGATCCTGTGATCGTCAACCGCATGTGCGATGCCATCTGCAACGCGCACGAAGCCGGTATCTACCACGGCGCCTATCGTGCGGTGAAGCTGGCGGTGAAGGGAAAGATCTGATAACATAAGAGAAACGGCAGAGGGCAGCGCCTTCTGCCGTTTTTTGCCATATCATCGGGCAAAATAAAAAAGGCGGCCAATGCTCTGCCAATTCCATGTACCCTCTTGACAAATGGCATGTAATCCTGTATAATAGTATTGTACAAAAGCGATAAAGCGGTAAAGCAAACCGCTTTACAGGAAAGGATGGATCACCATGGAAATCCCTTACAAAATTTATCTTGAAGAAAACGAGATGCCGAAGCAGTGGTACAATGTCCGCGCAGACATGAAGAACAAGCCCGCTCCGCTGCTCAATCCCGGTACCCACCAGCCGGCGACCCTCGATGAGCTGAGCGTCGTATTCTGCGAGGAGCTTGCCAAGCAGGAGCTTGACACCGAGACAGCTTACATCGACATCCCGGAGGAGATCATCGGCTTCTACAAGATGTACCGTCCGTCTCCGCTGGTACGTGCTTACTGTCTCGAGAAGGCACTCGGCACCCCGGCCAAGATCTACTATAAGTTCGAGGGCAACAACACCTCCGGTTCTCACAAGCTCAATTCCGCCATTGCACAGGCTTACTATGCCAAGAAGCAGGGCCTGAAGGGCGTTACCACCGAGACCGGTGCCGGCCAGTGGGGTACCGCACTTTCGATGGCTTGTGCATACCTCGGTCTGGACTGCAAGGTATTCATGGTAAAGGTTTCCTATGAGCAGAAGCCCTTCAGACGTGAGGTGATGCGTACCTACGGCGCCAGCGTGACGCCCTCTCCTTCCGATACCACAAAGATCGGAAAGAAGATACTTGCCGAGCATCCCGGAACTACGGGAAGTCTGGGCTGCGCGATTTCCGAAGCGGTAGAAGTTGCAACTTCAAATGAAGGATACCGATATGTTCTGGGAAGCGTTTTAAATCAGGTGCTGCTGCACCAGTCGATAATAGGTCTGGAAA
>JAGADP010000262.1 GCA_017828885.1 Oscillospiraceae bacterium
ATTCACCCCTTGCGAGCGCCCTCCGGCATAAGAATTTTCGCCGTCTGCGGACGGCGACAAGGTGGCGCCGCCCCCTTGACCCCTGCAAGCTTTTTTTACGAAAAAAAAGCTTGAGCAAAAAAACGAGGTTGGCTCCCCGCCGCTCAGAGGTATTCCTTCAGCTGCTCCTTTACCTCGCTGTACTGCATTCCGATGAGGGTGCAGTAGCGGGGGGATTCGGAGCGGAGATAGATCAGCACATGGCACTTGCCGGTGAAATGATGCCAGAAATGCCGGTGGATCCGCACCTTTACGATGCGGTCACTGTCACAGATGATCGTGTGGAAGGTCAGTCCGCGACAGTAGCGGATACAGGCATGCCCCTTCGAGATCGTCACGCCCGTGGTCGTGAAGGCGATGATCTGCACGATCAGCTTCCACAGAAGCGGGATCAGCAGCATGACGCGGAAAAAACGGATCACATCGTCAAAGGCCGGAAACAGCCGCAGCAGTATGGCGGATACCGGTATCACCGCGATCGCCATGCAGACCGGGATGCAGACATAGCCCCACCACGAATGCCACGGCGGACGGAGCTTGCACTTGGAAAGACGGCTGCCCGGGAAGATCATCGGCAGCGTCTCCTCGAGCTCCTTCCGGATGAGGATGGGCATGCAGATCGGGATGACGCCCCGCCTGCTGCTGTAGCCGGGACAGTTGACGGCGAGGGAATAGATCTTGCACAGCTTGGTAAAGACGTTCTGGCGGATGTCGATGTAGTTCACCATGCGGCTGTTCAGGCAGTAGTGCCGCCGGGTCACAAGCCCGCTGCGCACGGCGATCATGCGCTTGTCGCTCTCCATCACAAAGCCGCCGTAGCGGATGAGATTGGCGATAAAGGACAGCAGCCATGTGGAGAGGATGAAGATGCTGACCGCAACGGCTGCCGGCGGAATGCCCATCAGGCGGCTCGCCAGCGTCGCGGAGATGTTGTTCAGGCGTTCGGTGAGCTGGAACTCCCGGATCAGATCCCGCGCGATCCTGCCGCCCTGGAACCAGAAGATGGCTAAATACAGCGCTCCCGAAAAGCTCGAGGAGAAGATCATCGAAAAGAGCAGCGTCCGCCCGATGCCGACCTTATCGGCGTAGTGGTGGCGCTTGCCCTGGCGGAGACGCGGGACGGCATCACGGAAGAGCTTCTCGTCCTTCCGCCGGATGAGGAGCAGGATGTCGGTCGCTTCGAGCAGGCCGCCCGCTGCATCGGCGCAGAGGTATTCCCCGCCGAAAGGACGCAGCCAGACGGGCTTTTCAATGACCATCGCGGAGAGGTTGCGGATCGGCAAAAACCGCTGCCGGGTAAACAGGATCCCGTCCCGGACATAGAGCTGTTCGTCCTGCACATCGAACTGGCGGAAATACCAGTTCAGCCAGCCGTAGCCGAAGATGGCCAGCAGGATCAGCAGCTCGAACCAGGTACCGTGCAGCCATGCCTCCACATCCTCACGGGAGGCAAAGTGATAGGCGCCCCGGACGATCGGGAAGATCAGCAGCCAGAGGTTCTTCATGCTGTAGCGCAAAATGCGCAGCGGGTGTTCACGGCGCATGGAACACTCCCTTCTGCTGCAAAAGCGCGGCAAGCGCCTCCCGGTCGTTACGGCTCAGGAACGGCACCATGAGCCGTCCGCCATAGACATGCAGCACCACGAAATTCAGCCCCATCATGCCGTCAAAAGGTCCCGAAAGGATCTGCACGAACTGGACACGTTCATAGCGCACCGACTGCGCACGGCGGAACAGGATGCCGGTCGTCACAGTGATGCTCGAGGAGGAGGCCGTACAGCTCAGCATCCGGAAGTACAGCGGTAAGATCACAAAGGCCGGTATCGCCGCGATCACGCTCAGCACGGCAATGACTGTCCACATCAGGCTCGGCCAGCGGTCAAGGATCACGCCTGCGGCAGTGATGAGCCCGCCCGCCACAAGGCAGATCGCCAGCATCAGTCCCCACAGTGCGGATGTGTCAGCATGGTAGTCCTTCATCGGGTGCGCCTCCTTTCCTCGTACTGTTTCTATTATAGCACATGTCGGGGGGCGAATGCAATAGAAACAGCAAAGATCGCTGCACACTTTTCTGCGGAGCTGGTGAATGCGTTTTAGGGAGATGTTTGCTCCAAAACGTGCAAAAAATGACTGTTTTGAGACTATCTGTGAGAGGGGGAATGTCATGCACTTTCTGGATCTGCTGAGCCGGATGCTCTGGGGGAGCGGGCTGGTGGGGCTGCTGCTCGGGCTGGGGGGCTATTGCCTGCTAAAGAACCGCTGTGAGGCGCTCCGGAGCCTGTTTTCCATCGGAAAGAATGCATCTGCGGGCAGGCGTTCGCGGTTTCAGGCCTGTATGACCTCGCTCGGCGCTGCGATGGGAACGGGCAACATCGCCGGGGTCGCCACGGCACTGACGCTCGGGGGTGCGGGGGCGGTGTTCTGGATGTGGGTCGCCGCCGTGCTCGGGATGGGGCTCATCTATGCCGAAAACGTCCTCGGCTGCCGCTACCGGCGGGAAAGCCGCACGGGCGCGGCGGCATATCTGCGCTATGGGCTCGGCAGTCCTTTGCTGGCGGGATGCTTTGCGGTCTGCTGCGTTGCGGCTTCCTTCGGCATGGGCAACATGACCCAGAGCCATGCGATGGCGCAGACCTTGCAGGCGGCGGGGGGCGTACCGCTGCCGGTGACAGGGATGGCCGCCGCTGTCCTGACGGGGGCGGTCATCCTCGGCGGGGCAAAGCGGATCGGGCGCTTTGCGGCGATGGCCGTTCCGGCGGTCACGGTCGTCTATCTGCTGACAGCGGGGGCGGTCATTTTCCGGTGCAGGGCACAGCTCCCGGGGGCTTTTGCGGAGATCCTGCGCGGGGCGTTCGGCCTAAATGCCGTGACGGGCGGCATCTCCGGCGCAGCCATGCGGCAGGCGGTGACGGTCGGCGTGCGGCGGGGCGTATTCTCCAACGAGGCAGGGCTCGGCAGCAGCGGGCTCCTGCACGGAGAAGCGGACAGTGAAGATCCGTCGCAGATGGGCGCTTTGGGGATGCTCGAGGTCATCGCGGACACCTTCGTCTGCTGCACGGCAACGGCGCTGGCACTTCTGTGCAGCAAGGCAGAGGGCGCAGACGGCGCGGAGCTGGTGCTGTGTGCCTTCCGGCAGAGTATCGGACGGGCGGCGGACTGGATCCTGCCGCCGGTCATTGCGGTGTTTGCGCTCTGTACACTCGTGGGGTGGTCGTACTGCGGGAGCAGCGCCCTGCAGAGCCTGACAGGCGGGCGCTTTGTGACGGGGTACAGGCTCGTTTTCTGCATCGCGGTCATGGTCGGGGCGATGCTCCGGCTCGAGGCCGTCTGGACAATCGCGGACATTGCCAATGCGGGGATGGCGTACTGCAATCTGCCAGGGATCCTGCTGCTGTATAATACGCAGCAAACCGCCCATACTGACAGAAAAGCACGAAAGGCGGTTTCCCCATGCAAGCGATCCTATTCTGTGACAAAATGACGAGCTGCATCCCGGTGCAGGACTGCCCCGAGGCGCTGCTGCCGTTCTGCAACGAGCCGTTGCTTTCAAGGCTGCTGCGTTATCTCGAACGCAGCGGCTTTGAGGCGGCCATCCTCCTCGGGGCAGACAGCCGCACACGGCGGATGCTGGACGGTCTGCGGCTGCATATGCCGGTGCAGACTGCCCGGTCGCTGCGGGCGGTGCGGTCGGATACGCCCACGCTGCTCCTGCGCAGGCTCTGCATCCCGGACTGGGAGATGGGCGAGCTCTATGCCCTCTGCGGGAAGGAGCCGGTGCGGCTCTTCCGGCAGGACGGGAGCTTCACGGGAGCGGAGCTCTATCCGGCGGGGGCGGTCTTTCTCGAACCGGAGCAGACAGCCATCCCGCACCAGGCGCAGTTCCTGCGGGCGGACAACCCCGGCAGCTACCGGGCGATCCAGCAGGCGCTCCTTGCCAAGGGCACAGAGCGGCGCATCGCAGAGGGAACGGTCATCAGCAAGGAGGCTTTTGTCGATGCACAGACGGTCATCGGGGCGGACTGCGTGATCGGTGCCGGAGCACGGCTCACCGGCTGCATCCTCGGGGACGGCGTACAGGTCGGCGCAGGGGCGGTGCTCGAGGACTGCGTGATCTGCCGGCGGGCGCTGGTGGATCGGAATGCCCGGATGCAGAACGGCACCGTCCCGGAGGGGGCGTTCCTCCCGGAGGACGGGCTCCCGCAGCGTCGCAGCCTCCAACTGCTGCCGGAGGACGGCATCTGCTTTGAGGATCCGCGGTGGAATACGCCTGCTGCGGCGCTCCGGGCGGGGGCGGCGCTGACGGTGCTCGCGGAGAGCATTGCCGTCGGGTACAGCGATCCGGCTGGTGAGAGCCTTGCGATGGCGGCGGCATCGGGAGCCGTCTCGCAGGGGGCGAAGGTCTGGTATGCGGGAGCATGTGCGCTCTCGCAGCTTGCCGCCATCGGGAATCTGACGGGCTGCGGGGCGTATCTCTGGGCTGGCGGGAGCGGTATCGTGCGGCTTTTGCCATACGGGAGGAACGGCGCAGCGCTGACTTCTTCCCAGACAGAACGGCTCCAGCGGGCGCTCGATGCGGAGGTCGCGGAGCGCATCCGGGAGGAGGGGACGCTCTCGGAGGCAGGCGGGCTCCTTCCCCTCTGGGAGGCACAGTGCAAAGCGCTTGTCCCGGCAAAGCATCCGGTCATCCGGGTGAGCTGCGGCGCGACAGCGCTCCGGCAGGCGGGCGAGCGGATCTTTGCCGGCGGTGAGGGCGGCGAGATCACCCTCACGCTGACGAGCGACGGCACGGGGGCAAGCGCCTTCTCCCTCGAATCCGGGATGCTGTGTCGGGAGCAGCTCCTGCTGATCGCGGCGCTTTCGGTCGCGGAACAGGGCGAGCCGCTCATTCTGCCGCAGGACTTCCACCCGGCGGCGGAGCTTGCGCAAAAGCAGGGGCTGCTGCGGGACGGGGTGCGGCTCTTTGCGCATGTGCTGCGGGCGCTGGATAGCCGGGGGCTGACCCTCGCACAGGCGGCAGAACTCCTCCCGGCGATGCACACGGTCAGACGGACGGCGGTCACGTCCCTCTCCCGGCAGCAGGTCGAGGCTCTGAAGCGCTATGCTGCGCCGCATATGAGCATCGTCCTCCCACCGCACAGCCGTCTTGTCCGGGTACAGGCGCATGCCGATACGATGGAGGCCGCAGCGGAGCTTTGCAGCGACTGGGAGAAGCATCTCAGAGAATATGAAAAGGCTGGAGCAGATACAAAAGGTAAGTAACGAAGGTCGGATAGAATTGTCTCTAATTTTATCCATTCTGGTGCGTGCCCGCACGGGGCAGACGCGCGCCGGACTTTTCTTCTGATCGATAACACAGAACACGCGCTGGCAGATGGTGAGAGCACCACACAATAAGTAAGTATGAATGGAAATGTCTGCAATTTTATCCAAACTGGTGCGTGCCCGCACGGGGCAGACGCGCACCGGAATTTTCTTCTGATCGATAGCTCAGGTCACGCGCTGGCAGATGGTGAGAGTACCACACAATAAGTAAGTATGAATGGAAATGTCTGCAATTTTATCCAAACTGCCAAACTTGCCATTGCCGGAACCGGAAATACTTGACAAATCATAAGAATTTGGATATAATATTAGTATGTATCTTTATGCCCTTATGGGTATAGTATGCATTGAACGGGATTTATGGCGGGGAGCCCCCGCTGGCATCCTATGCTTATGCTTGACAGGGCTTGCCCTTGTGACCGTACAGATCCAAGCTGCGCACGGATCTGTGCTGGCGCAGTTCGGAGACCGCCGCACAAGGCGGCTTCAAGCGTATTGTTAAGGGATTTATGGCGGGAGTGCCTTAAATAGATCGAAGCCGCAGGTCGGCTTCCTACTTAGTATCATTCCTCTATCCATGTATCATAAAGCGGGTTTGAGGGTGCGCA
>JAGADP010000263.1 GCA_017828885.1 Oscillospiraceae bacterium
AAGCCTCCACGTCCAGGCTCTTCACCTTCAGATCAGCCAGGTCACCGGAGCAGCACTCGAGCGTGCGTACCAGAATATCAAGCGTGCGGAAGAAATCAACCGTGTTGTTCCAGAGCACATCAAAGTATTCCACGCTCTCCTCCGGCTTGCAGACAACGATCATTTCCTGCTTCTCAAACTGGTGGATACGATACACACCACGCTCCTCGATGCCGTGCGCACCGACTTCCTTACGGAAGCAAGGAGAATAGCTCGTCAGCTTCTGCGGCAGGCTCTCCTCAGGCAGGATGGTGTCGATGAACTTACCGATCATGGAGTGCTCGGAAGTACCGATCAGGTACAGATCCTCGCCCTCGATCTTATACATCATGCCTTCCATCTCTGCGAAGCTCATAACACCGGTCACGACCTCGCTGCGGATCATAAACGGCGGAATGAAGTAGGTGAACCCTCTGCCGATCATGAAATCACGCGCATAGCTCAGGATGGAGGAATGCAGTCTTGCAATGTCGCCGCTCAGGTAATAGAAGCCATTTCCCGACGTTTTTCTTGCAGAATCGAGGTCAATACCGCACAGATTCTCCATAATATCCACATGATACGGCACCTCAAAGTCCGGCACGACCGGCTCGCCAAAGCGCTCGATCTCAACATTCTCGGAATCATCCTTACCGATCGGCACAGATGCATCAATGATATTCGGGATCACCAGCATGATCTCGCGGATCTTCTTCTGGAGCTCATCCTCGCTGACCTCCAGTGCAGCGAGCTCATCGCCCATTGCATTGACCTCAGCCTTGACAGCCTCCGCACCGTCCTTGTCGCCCTTGGCCATCAGGCCGCCGATCATCTTGCTCTTGGACTTGCGCTGTGCTCTCAGCTCATCGCCGCGCACCTTTGCCGCACGATACTGCTTGTCCAGCTCGATGACCTCGTCCACGAGCGGCAGCTTCTCGTCCTGGAACTTCTTCTTGATGTTCTCCTTGACGACATCCGGGTTTTCCCGTAAAAACTTCATATCCAGCATGGTTCATTCTTCCTTTCACTTTATAAAATGCTTTTCAGCATGATACACAGGGCATAGCCCCGCGACTCCACATGTTCAGAAAATGTTTCACATGAAACATTATTCCTCCGGCGACAGCAGCTCTGCCAGCGCCCGGAGATCCTCTTCATCATAGAATTCCAGGCTCAACGTGCCCTTATTCTTCTTATAGGACACCTTCACCTTGCGTCCGAGCCGCGTATGCAGTGCCTGCTCCACCTCACCGTAGTAAGATTTTGGCGCAGCTTCGGGCTCTTCTGTCTCAGCAGGAGCCTCACTGTCCGCCGCCAGCTTCTCGATCTGACGCACCGTCAGGAGCCCGTCAGCAGCCTTCCGCGCCGCATACAGCATCAGCTCATCATCCGCAATGCTCAGCAGCGCCCGCGCATGACCAGCCGAAATACTGCCATCCACGAGATACCCGCGGATCTCCTCCGGCAGCCGCAGCAGACGGATCGCATTGGCCACAGCACTCCGCGAGCGTCCGACCGTCTTCGCGATCTCCTCCTGCGTCATATTGTATTCATCCTGCAATTTGCAATAACCGAGCGCTTCTTCGATCGGATTCAGGTTCTCACGCTGCAAATTCTCGATCAGCGCGATCTGTGCAGCCTCGATCTCCGACATATCCCGGATCACGACCGGCACTTCATCCAGCCCGAGCATCCGTGCCGCACGCCATCTACGCTCACCAGCCACGATCTGATAGCCGCCCATCGGCATGGGACGCACCAGGATCGGCTGTAATACGCCATATTCACGGATCGAATCCGCCAGCGCCGAGATCGCCGTCTCGTCAAAATTCTTTCTCGGCTGGTTCCGGTTCGGTTCGATCTCAGAGAGCCGCAGCGTTTTCTTTACCTGCACCTCCGAGGAATTATCCTCAAACAGCGAATCCAGACCGCCGCCAAGTCCGCCTTTACCCATTCGATCACCTCATTTCTCACGTCATAGCAAGGCGAACCCGCCACTTCGTGTCATTATCCAGTTCCTCCCCGAGGATCTCCTTGCCAAGCAGCTCATAGAACAGCGCACCCTTCGATCCCCTGTCATAGTACATGACAGGCTTTCCGTAGCTCGGCGCCTCCGAAAGCCGCACATTTCTCGGGATCTTCGTATTGAAGATCTGATCCGGGAAATACTTCGTCACCTCATCGACCACCTGTCTTGACACATTCAGCCGATTATCATACATGGTAAACAGGATGCCGCAGATCTGCAATGACGGATTGAAATTGCTTCGCACATGCTTCAGCGTATTCAGCAGCTGCGTCAGACCTTCGAGCGCATAATACTCCGCCAGCATCGGGATGAGCACCTCATCACACGCCGTCAGGCCGTTCAGCGTCAGCAGACCAAGCGCCGGCGGGCAGTCGATCAGGATAAAATCATACTGCTCCTTCACGCTCAGCACCTGCATTTTCAGCCGTCTGAACCGATCCTCCATCTGTGCCATTTCGATCTCCGCACCGGCAATATCCGATGTGGCCGGCACAATGGACACATTCTCGAACTCCGTCACAATAATGGCATCCTCGATCTTCGCCTTGCCGATCAGTATATCATACGCCGAGACCTTGAGACCTTTTTTCTTGATGCCAAAGCCGGTCGTCGCGTTCCCCTGTGCATCAATGTCGATACATAGCACTTTTTTGCCTCTCGAGCCCAGATACGCAGCCAGATTGACCACCGTAGTGGACTTCCCGACGCCGCCCTTCTGGTTCGCGACCGCAATCACCTTACCCATAGCCGTCTCCTTTCCTGATCTTTCTACGGCACACGCCGTCTCCAGGCAACACCGTGCAAAGGACAGTACGTCAAATGCACAGTCAGATTTTTCGTCAGGTCGTACAAAAACGACGCAGCCATACTTGCTGTATGGCAAGTCGCTCTTGGACGAAATGGCGGAAAATATGCAAGCAGATGACGTGCTGAGCCGTCAGGCGATCTTTGCGCGGTGTTGCCTATATCATTATACCATGTTCACGGCGTTTTGTAAAGTGATTTCCGGAATTTTTTAAGGAAGCACCGATGAAATCTGACGTGTAAGATGCGCAGTCACATTTTTCGTCAGATTGCACAGCTCCTTCTTGCAATACTGTATGTATTGCAAGAAGGAGCTGTGCAAGATGGCGGAAAAGATGAAAGCAGATTGCATGTCAAGCCGTCAGGTGTGATTTCATCGGTGATTCCTCAAGTTTCACGTGAAACATTTCCCGCCAATTCTCCCTCCGGATGCAGCGGAATGACAATATGAAATTCGATCCTGTCGGAATACTGCGTTTTCTGCGCATTTGCGTCAATTCCGACCGTTCGCATCGTCTCTACAGCATGGTTGATGGTGTTGACGAACAGCCGCACATCCTTAAACAGCGCACTCCGTTTCCGCAGATTCTCCTGTTCCCGCCGCTCCCCGATCAGCGTATCAATATACCGCTCCGTCTTCTCGACATTGAGCCCCAGCCTGACGATCTTCTCCAGCACCTGCCGCCGATCCTCCTCACTGCCGATCCGCAGCAGCGTCCGCGCATGCCGCTCAGTTAATCCATGCTCGAGGATAAACGCCCGCTCCTCCTCCGAAAGTCGCAGCAATCGCAGCTTGTTCGCGATCGTACTCTGCGCCCGTCCCAAACGCAATGCCGCATCCTCTTGTGTCATCCCATAGATCGAGATCAGCTTTTCGAGCGCCGTCGCCTCCTCAAAGCAATTGAGATCCTCACGCTGGATATTCTCGACCAGTGCCAGGATCGCCGAATTCCGGTCATTGATCTCCATGACAAGACAGGGCACTGTCTCGAGCCCCGCCATCTTTGCCGCCCGCAGCCGTCGCTCCCCTGCGATAAGCTCATAGCCATCCTCCACACACCGCACCGAAAGCGGCTGCAAGATCCCGTTCTGCCGGATGCTCTCCGCCAGCGCCCGCAGTTCCGCGTTCACAAACCGCACCCGCGGCTGATGCGGATTCGGCCTGATGGTTCCCACCGGGATCTGCATGACCCGCTCCTCTGTTTTCTCTTTCACAAACCCAAACAACCCCGCCATAAGCGCACCTCCATCCTTGATACATCCATTATACCAGATGCAGAACGCCCGCGGCAACAGAAAAATCCGTTATTTCTTTTGAAAATAACGGATTTCCGTACATATTCATCCCCACTTACAGCGGTTTTTGCTTGATCTGACCGCTATTGCGAGGGTATTTTGTCGGCGTGTTGCTGCACTTTTTCACGACATAAATCACTCTTTCATCTCCACCCGGCAGCGCATACCGGATGGGCTCCTCTGCATGACCTCCGAGCATCCGGATGGCCTGCAACGCCGGCTTCAGCTCCTCGCTCGGCCCCTTCATCGAGAGCCAGTAGCCGCCCGTCTTCACATACGGCAGCGAATACTCCGCCAGCATCGGCAGCGCCGCCACAGCCCGAGCCGTCACCGCATCAAATTGCTCGCGATAATCGGGCTTTTTGGCAAATTCCTCTGCCCTTCCGTGCATCGCCGTGAACGTTCCGCCGACCAGATCCCGCACCTGTTCGAGGAACACGATGCGCTTGTTCAGGCTATCGAGCAGCGTAATATGCAGATCCGGCCGGATCATCCCAAGCGGCACGCCTGGAAAACCCGCGCCGCTGCCAATGTCAAGCACCTTCGCCCCTTCCGGCAGATACGACGCGCACTTCGCCGCCAGCAGCATGCTGTCCAGAAAATGCTTCTTCAGAATGCCATCCGCGTCCGTCACCGCCGTCAGATTGACCTTCTCATTGTACTCCACCAAAAATGCGGCATACTTCTCCATCTTCTCGTATGTTTCACGTGAAACATCCACGTCATACTCATGAAACAGCGCCGCAACTTCATCATATCCCGGCAGCATTTGACCCCTCCTTATGTTGTTCGAGCCACACAAGCAAAACCGACACATCCGCCGGCGAAACGCCTGAGATGCGTGACGCCTGCCCGATGCTTACAGGCTTCCGCAGATTCAGCTTTTCCGCTGCTTCCAGCCGCAGCCCACGCACCGTATTATAATCCAGATCCCCCGGCAGCTTCTTATCCTCGAGCTTTTTTGCAAGCAATATCGCCTCATTCTGCCGCTGGATATACCCCGCATACTTGATCTGGATCTCCACCTGCTCCTGTTCATCCGCAGTCAGTTCAGGCCGCTCCGGGTCAAATTCCGCGATCATCGCATACCCGATCTGCGGACGTCGAATGAGATCCGCAGCCTTACAGCCCGTTGTCAGCGGAGAAGTCCCCTGCGCATCGAGCATCGCATTCAGCCCCGCCGACGGTGCAATATTGCAGT
>JAGADP010000264.1 GCA_017828885.1 Oscillospiraceae bacterium
ACGGCGCTTCCACGCCTGCCGCCGTCAGCGCTGCGCGGCATTCGTCCACCATCGTCTGGTAGTCGCGGGGCGTATCCACAATGTCGCTCCTGCCGTAGCCGAATTTCTCCACCACGACTGTCCGGTACTCGTCGCTCAGCTCGCTGTACAGGGGCTTGAACGTGAACGCCGGTGAGGTGTCCTGCGACGGCGCCAGGAACACGAGCGTGTGCGCGCCCTCGCCCTCCACGACCACGTTCATGTTATGGCCGTTTACCTCGACGAGCTGCCCGGGGTACCGGTCGAGGAGCTTTTCCTCCTTGCTGTACTGGATGCCGTTGTAGATGCAGAAGATCACAACGGCCACAAGATCCACAAGCAGGATCGCACCCAGCACCTTCAGACAGATTTTCAGTATTTTTTTTACCATTGCTTTCCCTTTCTGCATGGCGAAGCTGTTGTTCAGTTCTCCGGATATACCGAAGTTACGTCAAAGAATTCTTCCATCGAGAGGCCGCTTGCCGTGATGACAGCAGCCCATTCCTTGCCGACATAGCGGATGTGCCAGGATTCGTACTTGTAGCCGGTGTATGCCTCCTTATCCCTCGGATAGCGGATGATGAAGCCGAATTTTGCGCAGTTTTCCTCGAGCCAGTTCGCTTCGGCGGTGCCGTTGAACGCATCGCCCGGCCAGTTGACATCGACCGTCATGCCGGTCTGGTGCTCGGAGTAGCCCGCTCTTGCGGAGAAGCGGTCAGCCGCCTCCTGCCCGTATTTATTGCAGTAGTTGCCGTAGATCGAGACCTGGCTCCAGTGCGAACGATAGTCCGAATGCGAGAAGAGGTAGATGCCCTCCGCCGAAGCTGCCGCCCGCAGGTCGGAAAACGCCTGCGCCGCCTCCGGGATCAGGCCGCCCGGGTTGTAGCTGGCCGGCAGCGGATAGGTCTTGTTGACGATCATGACCCCCTGCACATAGCTGATGCCGCCGATGACGTTGATGTCCTTGCGCATCTCGTCCACGGTCATGGTGGTGGTCTCACGGGAGGGCGTGCTCATGGCGGGGGTCGTCCGGTATTCGGGCGCGGGCTCCACGGTCACGATCACCTCGGCATACACCTCCGGGTTGCTCAGGGCGGTCACGCGGATGACACAGCGCCCCTCTCCGACGGCGGTGATATTGCCGCTCTCATCCACGGCGGCGATGCTCGCGTCGGAGCTTTCCCAGTGCTCGGACTTATCAAAAGCGTCCTCCGGCTCCATCAGCACGAGGGGCATGATGGACGGGTCGCCGAGGTACATGGTCGCATGGTAGAAGCTCAGCCGGATGCCCGAGACCATCCCTGGCGGGAGCGACTTCTCGGTCTCGGCTTCGGTCGCTGCTTCTGCGGCGGTTGTTGTGGCGGTCGTGGTCTCCGCCCTGACGGCGGTCGTGGTTGCGGTCGTCATGGCCGGCGGTGCAGTGGCGACCGGGACAGGGACGGGCACCTTGCTGCCGCTGCGCAAAGCTAACGCGATCCCGACCGCCAGTATCGCCAGTACGGCGATGAGCAGCAGGATATACAGCCCCCGTGCGGGGCGTTTTTTCTTTTTCGGCATACGCAGCATCCTCTCCCGGAAAACTTTCCTGATTATTATAGCACATTTTTATGGAAAAATCAAGCATTATCCCCGGATTGACAAAATCGTCCGCATGTGGTATCATAAAAGCAGAAGCGGCATCGGGGTGACCGGATGCCTGCTATGCAGGGGCTCAGGAGAGGACCGGGTACGCTGACGAAACTTTACAGTCGTAGCAGTATGCCTATGTGATGAAGTCTTGCGGTACGTTCAGCATTGACGGCGAGACGGAGCATCGGATGGTTGTATGTAGTCCAATAGCTGAATAGGCAGCGATGCCAAAAGAAAACATAACATAAAAATGCCTTGTTCTCTGCTGAGAGCAAGGCACTTTTCGTAATTGTCCCATAGTTTGGGCAAATAGACGCGTTCGCCCTTGACATTCGTCCGGAAATATAGTATAATTATGTAGACATTTGTCCAAAAACGCCGAGAGGAGGGAACCCGATGCATCATGTGCTGAAACGCTGTCTGGCAATGCTGACAGCGGCGGCCATTTGCTGCGCATTTTCGGCCTGTCAGGGCAAGGAAGATGCACCGTCTGAGGCGGAGATGATCGGGCCTGAGCTCCCGGAGACGACCGCACCCCCGGAACCGGAAACGACTGAGCCGGAGCCGACTACAGAAGCGGAGACGAAGCCCCCTGCGCCGGCGGAGGCGATGGTGGAGGGCGTGCCGTTCTACACGCAGCGGGGACTGCTGCCGACGGGCTGTGAGCTCGTCAGCGCCAAGATGGTGCTGGAATTCTACAGCGGCGAGGAAGTCCCGATCGAGGACGTGGTCGAGCACACCACCTGCGCCTATCCGGAGTGGAAGGACGGCAAGGGCTGTGCGCCGCATCCGGAGCATGCCTTCATCGGGAGCCCCTATGACGAGACGAGCTACGGCTGCTTTGCGCCGGTCATCGTGGAGATGATGAACCAGCTCCTCCCGGAGGGCTATGAGGCGGTGGATCTGACCGGTGCCGACTTGCAGGATCTGGCGGAGACCTTCATCCCGGAGGGCACGCCCGTCATTATGTGGGCGACGATCGGGATGCTCAATGAGTTCCCGTGGCGGAGCTGGTATCTGATGGATGAGGAAGGCAATCCGACGGATGACTTCTACAACTGGATGGCGCTTGAGCACTGTCTGGTGCTGGTGGGCTATGACGAGGATTATTACTACTTCAATGACCCCAACCGCTATGCGGCCAACACGGCCTACAAAAAGAGCATCGTGGATGAGCGCTACACGACGATGGGGCGCTATTGTGTCGTTGTACAGCCCTATGACGAGGAGGAAACGATCGACCGCGACCGCTCTGACCCCGATCTGACGGAGGAGGATCCCATCCCGGAGCCTGCTCCGATCGAGACAACGGAGCCGGTTACGACCGCGGCAACAGCGCCTTGACAAAAATAGGCAGCTATGGTATACTAAGCAGTGGAAACCATTACCACGAGGAGGCACACGCATGAAGCAGTCCGGCGGCTATAAAACCAAACAGAAGGAGCAGATCCTCCAGTATCTGACGAGCCACGAGGGGCAGCATGTCACGGCACAGGAGCTGTCACGGCATCTCGAAGAGGAGGGCACCCCGGTCGGCACAGCGACGATCTATCGCTGTCTTGACCAGCTCGTTTCGGAGGGTGTGCTGCGGAAGTATACCTTTGACAGCCGCACCTGCGCCTGCTATGAATATCTGCCGCACAGCCACGAATGCAAGCGGCATTTTCATCTGAAATGCTTACAGTGCGGGAAACTCTACCATGTGACCTGTGAGCATCTGAGCGGGCTCGAGGATCATATCCTGGAGCACCACGGCTTCCAGATCGACCAGTCCAAGACGGTGCTCTATGGCATCTGTGCGGAGTGCAGGGAGAAGGAATAACAGCAGAAGGGACGCTTTGCGAAAAGCGTCCCTCAGTTATCAATGGTTCATTTTGCCGCCGCTGAGCGGCGGGGACAGACATGCTCGGAGGGAAAGGTAGGGGACGCTCTCTCTTGCAGCCGCACCCTCA
>JAGADP010000265.1 GCA_017828885.1 Oscillospiraceae bacterium
ACAGGATCAAAGCTGCCGGGACACACCGCAATTCGTCTCACGGCTCCACCTCCTCGTTCAGTTTCATCACTGATACTACTATTTTACCATAAAAATATTCTTTTTGCAACCATAAATTCAAAATTTTTTCTGGGATTTTACAACTTTTTTCATGTTCAGCCACCACAATGCCGCCCGGACGCAGCAAACCCACGAGATCCGGAAGGATCTTGGCCAGAATATCCATCCGGTAGGGCGGATCGAGAAAGACCATATCAAAGCTGTGGGGCTGTGCCGTGCGGATGAACTGCTCCGCCGCCTTCTGGTGGATCTCCACGCGATCCGTGAAGCCGCATTTTTGCAGATTCTCCTTTACGACCGCCAGCGATTTTGCCGACTGATCGACGAAAACCGCCTGCTTGGCGCCTCTGCTGAGCGCCTCGATACCAAGCTGTCCGCTTCCTGCGAACAGATCGAGCACCCTTGCCCCCGGTATGTCAAACTGGATGGCGGAGAACATGCCCTCCTTCACGCGGTCTGTGGTCGGACGGACGTCAAGTCCCTCCAGCGTCTGCAACCGGATGCCCCTGGCCGTGCCGGTGATCACTCTCATGTTGGTTCCTCCTCTTTGCTATCAGATGATCCTACTTTGCATATCTCGGGTCAAGCAAGGGTTTTCCATCTTTATCGACCAGAACAGTGAGCCCGCCGATATTCGTCCAATGCGCCAGCAAATACTGGACACCCGTTTCCTTGTCCACAATGACATGCGTGCCTTGCATTAACCCCTTCTGTTCCACAAATTCAAACCGATCGTCCATTTCAGATACCTCCGTTACATGCCGATGCGTCGCTATAATAGCACTTGCCTCTGCTTGCAGAGCAAGTGCGGTAAACCGAACTCATCACGCGAGCTTAGAACCACCCTTACTGAACGCCCCCGCCCGCGTCTGCCCTGTGCGGGCACGCCCCATGCAGATAGTCATATAGCCGCTATGCGACCTTCTCCGAAACGCCCGCGCCGTGCAGCTCCTCCACGGAAGCGCCCTGCAAGGCGTCCTTCGTCTTGAAATGCAGCATCAGCTTCTGCGCCAGCTTGTCCCCGATGCCCTCGACCTGCGTCAGCTCCGAGGCGAAGGTGCGCTTCTTGTGCTTCTTGTGCATATACGCCACGGAATACCGATGCACCTCGTCCTGGATGCGCGTCAATAGCTGGAAGGCGCTCTGCGTCCCCGAGACGCTGATCTCCCCGCCGCCCGTCGCAATGGCACGGGTGCGGTGTTTGGAGTCCTTCACCATGCCAAAGAGTGCGATGTCCGGCGCCATCTCTGCGATGATCGGCGCTACGGCACTGACATGCCCCTTGCCGCCGTCGAGCAGAATGAGATCCGGTTTCCGCGCAAAATAGGGATCGTCCGGGTCGCCTAAATGACTGAGCCGCCGCCGGATGACCTCCTGCATACAGGCGTAGTCATTCTGGGTGGCATGCTCCTTGATGGAAAAGCGCTTGTACGCCTTCTTCAGCGGGCGCCCGTTCTCAAAGACGACCATGCCCGCCACCATCGACTCCGAGGCGAGGTTGGAAATGTCATAGGACTCGATATACTTCGGCACGCTCTCCATGCCGAGCAGCTTGCCGAGCGCTTCGACCGCCAGCAGCTCCTTGCCCGTGCGGTTCTCGTGAACGGCGATATATTCCACGGCATTTTCCTTTGCCATCGCCGTCAGCTCTGCGCCGGCACCGCGCTGCGGCACGAGCAGCTTCACCTTCCGCCCCGCCTGCGCCGAGAGCATCTCGCCAAGCATCTCCATCTCTGCGACCGGCTCCCCGAGCAGGATCATCTTCGGCAGATCGCTCCGCCCATGGTAGAACTGCGGCAAAAACGCATCGAGCGCTGCCTCGTCCGCTTCCTCTGTGAAGTGGAAATTCTCCTTGTCATACAGCCGCCCGTCCCGGTACATCAGCACGGAAACGCACAGATCATCGCCGTTATCGGCACTTGCGATCACATCCGCATCCCGGTAGGCGTTGTCGATGATCTTCTGCGACTCCGCCGCCTTCTGGATGGCACGGATCCGGTCACGCAGCATGGCCGCCCGCTCGAAGTCCAAAGCCTCCGAAGCCGCCGCCATCTCCTGCTCCATCCGCTCCACGGATGAACTGCTGCCGCTGCGGATATAGCTGACCGCCTGTTCGATGAGCTTGGCATACTCCTCCTCGCTGACCTTGCCCTGACAAAGCCCGATACAGCGCTTGATATGGAAGTTCAGGCACGGCCGCGCCTTGCGGAACATCTGCGGGAATTTCTTCCGGCAGGTCGGCAGCCGGAAGACGGTATTGACCTCCTCGACGGTCGATTTTGCCACGAATCCGCCGGTATACGGCCCGATATACAGCGCCCCGTCGTCGAGCTTCTGCTTTTCGGCGGTAATACGCGGATACGGCTCGTTGGAGACCTTGATATAGTGATAGCCCTTGTCGTCCTTGAGCAGAATGTTGTAATGCGGCTTGTGCTGCTTGATGAGACTGCATTCGAGCAGCAGCGCCTCATATTCCGACCCCGTGACGATAAAGTCATAGTCGTGTACATGCGAGACCATCCGGGCGACCTTTGGCAGATGGTCAGCCCCCTTCCGGAAATAGCTTGACACCCGGTTATGCAGGTTCTTGGCCTTTCCGATGTAGATGATACCGCCCTTTGCGTCCTTCATCAGGTACACACCCGGCGAAGTCGTGAGCTGTGCGGTCTTTTCACGCAGATAGGGCAGACGTGTGTTCTGCTCCTCTAAGATCCAGCTTGCGGGATCAAACACAGTCTGCCCCTCCCTTCCTGACGGTCAGCGGAGCAGCCCCGCCGCCGTCTTACATATCATCAAAGAAATCGCTCCGGTACTTTGTCTCCTTGGCACGGTCGCCGTGGCAGTCGATCATGATGCGCTCCTGTGCCACCAGGAACCGCACGATCGAGAAGAACACCACATAGGCCAGCGCATTGCACAGCAGCGTCACATAGATCGGCAGATGGAACACCACGCCGAACATACCCGCTAAGATAATGACCTCGGTGATGATGATCGCCACCTCCAGCCCGGTATTCCGCGGCTCGAGTGCCAGATACGTGAAGCAGATCGCGCCGGAGAAGATCGAATGCGCGATGTTGAGCCACATTGCATTGGCATGCCAGAACGTGAATCTGCTGTAGTTGAAGTCTATGATCATGATGATGGCTTCCACGATGATATAGACCAGCATCGCCGTTTTCATGAGATAGCGGTGCCGCACGATCCTGTGAAAATTCAACAGTGAGAACAGCATGAACACGAACCCACCGACCTCCACTGTATAGGCAGCGATCTCGAGCGGTATGATCGTGACATTGTGCCGGTCGATCGACCAGTAGTAGAGCCACGCCAGCAGCGCAAACACCAGGAACAGGATATTGGCATACTGTCCGCAGCTAAAGCACCGTTTCAGATTCGGATGCATCCGACATCACCCCTGCTTTGCGGCAAGGGCTCTCTGCCCGATGTCGTGGCGATAGTGTACCTTCTCCCAGTCGATGGTCTCCACCGCCTTATAGGACTTCGCGAGGGCGTTCTCAAGGGTATCCGCTGTTGCCGTCACGCCGAGCACACGGCCGCCCGCTGTCAGGAACTTGCCGTCTGCAAACTTCGTGCCTGCATGGTATACGAATACGCCCGCGGTCTGACCCTTGTCGTCCAGACCAGCGATCTCCTTGCCGCTCTCATACTTCACCGGATAGCCGCCGCTTGCCATGACAACGCAGGCTGCGCTCTCCTTCTTCCACTGTACGTCCACATCCGCAAGGTTCCCCTCGTATGTCGCCAGCATGATGTCCACGAGGTCAGAATCGAGCAGCGGGAGCACGACCTGTGTCTCCGGGTCGCCGAAGCGGCAGTTGTACTCGATGACCTTCGGGCCGTTCGGGGTGAGCATCAGGCCGAAATACAGGCAGCCCGTGAAGGCTCTGCACTCCTGCTGCATCGCCTTGATGGTCGGCTCGAAGATGGTCTCCATACAAGTCTTGGCAATTTCCTCGGTATAATACGGATTCGGTGCCACCGTACCCATACCGCCGGTGTTCAGGCCTTCGTCATTGTCGAGGGCGCGCTTGTGATCCATCGAAGAGATCATCGGCACGACCGTCTTGCCGTCCGTGAAGCTCAGCACAGAGACCTCCGGGCCCGTGAGGAATTCCTCGATGACGATGCGCGCGCTGCTCTCGCCGAACTTCTTGTTGTCGATCATCTCCTTGACCGCTTCCACAGCCTCATCCTCGTTCTGTGCGAGGATAACGCCCTTGCCGAGCGCCAGACCATCTGCCTTGATGACGGTCGGATAGGTGTTCTGTGCTTTGATATAGGCGATCGCAGAAGCACTGTCCGTAAAGATCTCATAGCCGCCGGTCGGGATGCCGTACTTCTTCATGAGATCCTTGGAAAAGATCTTGCTTCCCTCGATGATGGCAGCATTTGCCTTCGGACCAAAGGTCTTGAAGCCCTCCGCCTGCATCGCATCGACCATGCCGAGGACGAGCGGATCATCCGGTGCAACAACGACCAGATCCGGCTGGAGCTCCTTGGCGAGCTTGACCATGCCGTCAATATCGGTCGCCTTCACGTCAAAGCACTTGGCATAGCGGGAGATGCCGCCGTTGCCCGGTGCGCAGTAGAGCTCCGTGGTCTTGGGACTCTCTGCCAGCTTCATGATAATGGCGTGCTCTCTGCCGCCGCCGCCGACTACTAAGATCTTCATAGTGGATTCCTCCTATCAGTGTGTACCGCCGTCAGACGGCGTGTGTGTCGTGAGATATAATTCAATGGCGCCTGCGCAGCAGATGAGCACCAGCGCCGCCGTATTCAGGAGTCCGAACAGCGACATCGAACTCTGTGCTGTGGCGAAGGCTCCATAGCTGTCCACGCCGGTGCTGACCAGCGCCCGTGTCGTAAGTACCCGCATTCCGCTGCCGGCAAGGCCACCCGCTACAAACAGGATCGGCGTCAGGATCACGGTCGTCATTGCCTTGGATTTTGTGATGTCTTTGCTGAGCATCGACCAGAGTGCCACACCTGCCATCGGCAAAGCACTGAATGCGGAAATGGCGATCAGCAGCAGCTTCCACTGCGGCTCCAGATCCACGGATACCGAGCCGAACAGCCCGGAAAACTGCCCTGCCAGCAGCGCACAGCAGCTCTGGATCACAAAGCAGCCGCCTGCACAGACCAGCGCATACAGCGCCAGTTGCTTGGTTGCATGAGGTTTTTCCATAGTATTGCTCCTATTGTCATATACACAAAGCGCCTTACCCCATTTTCAGGGGTAAAGCTGACTTTGGTTATCGTTATACAATCTGCGCACCTACAGCGCGTGTCAGGATCTCACACCCCGCACCGCACTGTGTATGCGTCTGCCAGCGGGGGCTCCCCGCTTAGTGATGGAACAGACGAATGCCCGTGAATGCCATCGCGATATTGTACTTATTGCATGTCTCGATGACATTATCATCACGGATGGAGCCGCCCGGCTCTGCAATATAGGCTACACCGGACTTCTTCGCACGCTCGATGTTGTCACCGAACGGGAAGAACGCATCGGAACCGAGGCAAACGTCCGTATTCTGGGCAAGCCATGCCTTCTTCTCCTCTACGGTGAAGACAGCCGGCTTTACCTTGAAGATGCGCTGCCACTCGCCCTCGCGGAGTACGTCCTCATACTCATCGCCGATGTATACATCAATGGCATTGTCGCGGTCTGCGCGGCGGATATCATCCACAAACTGGAGACCGAGCACCTGCGGAGACTGACGCAGCCACCAGTTGTCAGCCTTCTGGCCGGCAAGACGTGTGCAGTGGATACGGGACTGCTGGCCGGCACCGATACCGATGGCCTGACCGTCCTTGACGTAGCATACGGAGTTGGACTGCGTGTATTTCAGGGTGATGAGGGAGATCAGCAGATCGTCCTTCTTGTCATCCGGGATGTCCTTGTTGTCGGTCACAACATTGGCAAGCAGCTCGCGGTTGATGTCGAGCTCGTTTCTGCCCTGCTCAAAGGTCACGCCGTATACCTGCTTGGTTTCGATGGGCGCGGGCTTGTAGCTCTCGTCCATCTGGAGGATGCAGTAGGTGCCCTTGCGCTTGGACTTCAGGATCTCGAGTGCCTCCGGCTCATAACCGGGAGCGATCACGCCGTCAGAGACCTCACGCTGGATCATCTTTGCCGTGCAAACGTCAACGGTGTCAGACAGCGCAATGAAATCGCCGTAGGAGGACATTCTGTCCGCGCCTCTTGCTCTTGCATACGCGCAAGCAAGCGGAGACAGCTCACCGAGATCATCCACCCAGTAGATCTTCTTGAGGGTATCGCTCAGCGGTCTGCCGATGGCAGCACCAGCCGGAGATACGTGCTTGAAGGAGGTCGCTGCGCACATGCCGGTGGCCGCCTTGAGCTCCTTGACGAGCTGCCAGCCGTTGAGGGCATCGAGCAGGTTGATGTAGCCCGGCTTGCCGTTCAGTACGGTGATCGGCAGGTCGCTGCCGTCCTCCATAAACACACGGGACGGCTTCTGGTTCGGGTTACAGCCGTATTTTAACTGCATTTCATTTGCCATTGTAGGTCATTCCTTTCCGTTTAGATGTATGAAATAAAAGGTCAGAGATCTGGTCACGGCCCACGATTGAGGAAAGCGTCCAGATATTCCAGACCAATCGCCAGCATTCCGCCGCCGATCATAAACAGCAGCAGAGAAGCGATCCCCCAGAGGAGGAATTTTCCGTAAAGTCTGAAAGCGCATTTGCCGAAGCCGGTCTGCTGATTTGCCAGCAGGATCGGCGCGGTCAGGAACCAGATAAGCGCGGGCAGAAGCGCCCAGCCGCCCACAGATGGCATGATCAGCACACCGAGCAGATTCAACAGCACAAGTGCCATGAGAAACGCACGGACATGCGCTTTCTCATGCATTTCATTTGCCATTGTAGGTCATTCCTTTCCTGAGTATACTATAGCGGGGAAACGTGGCATCAATGTCAACAACTTCGGGATAGTTCTGCGCAAGGCTGCCCCCTCCGCCGCCGTTCGGCGGCACCTCCCCCATAAATGGGGGAGGACTAATGGGGGCGCTGCGCGCCCCGACCCGCTTTGCCTGCGGCGCAGGCTATAAAGTCGTTGCTTTGAGCAGGGC
>JAGADP010000266.1 GCA_017828885.1 Oscillospiraceae bacterium
CTCGCAGACGACCTTCAGCTCGTCTACATTATAAACCATACCGCCGCCGGCGCCGCCCATGGTGTAGGCCGGACGCAGCACAACAGGATAGTGCAGCTCCTCGGCGATCTTTACGGCCTCCGCAACGGACTAGGCCTCGTGGCTTCTCGGCATCTCGAGGCCGAGCTTGTTCATGGTCTCCTTGAACTCGATTCTGTCCTCGCCGCGCTCGATGGCATCGACCTGAACGCCGATGACCTTGACATTGTACTTCTCCAGCACGCCTGCATTGGACAGCTCGGAGCAGAGGTTCAGACCGGACTGACCGCCGAGGTTCGGCAGCAGCGCATCCGGGCGCTCTTTTTCAATGATCTGGGTGAGACGCATCAGATTCAGCGGCTCGATATAGGTGATGTCAGCGACATCGGGGTCTGTCATGATGGTAGCCGGATTCGAGTTGACCAGCACGATCTCATAGCCGAGCTTCCGCAGCGCCTTGCAGGCCTGTGTACCGGAATAGTCGAACTCGCATGCCTGACCGATGATGATGGGGCCGGAGCCGATGATCATGATCTTGTGGATATCCTGTTTTTTTGGCATAGTTTCTCTCCCTACCCGTGCGCGAAGCACGAAAAATTTTGGACGTAACACATACGCCGGCGGTATTTCCGGGCAGACGGATGCCTGAACCCAAATTACCCTATCTTATATAATACCACAAAATCAGAGGAAATGCAAGTGGCAATCTATATAAAATTGCATCTTTTTCAGCCCTCCTGACAGATCGCATCGAAATGCCGGAGAACCGCGGGGATCACGGCAGTATGGCGGTATAAGGTGCTCCGGCAGCACAGATATGCAACAAGAAAGTCGCAAATTGCCAGTCTTTCTGGGAAATAACGGCAGTTTTCACGTTTTTTTCAGTTGACAACTTCAAATAACTGTGCTATAATGATACTGTATGTATCAGTGCGGCAGAAAATGCTGCTGAGGGAGGTATCCATGAAGACCCAGAGATTACTTGCAGCGGTGCTGGCTTTGTCGTTCCTGGCAACGGCTGCAGGGTGTGACACAACAAACCTTGAAAGCATGGCGAATACATGGGTTATCGGTGAAAATCCGCAGACAGCGACCGAGCCCGTACAGGAGGAGACAGCCGAGACCACGGAAGCGGTCATGGAGATCAATGAGGAAACGGCGGATATTTACGTCAAGGACGCTGCCCCTGTCTATTCCTCGACGACCTACAGACCGGAGATGTTCTACGGCAAATATACAGCCCCCGGTACCCATAAGACCGGCCTTGAAGAAGCCACGCGCGATAAGTTCCTCGCGGAGATGAGCTATACCGACTATCCGACGGAATACGACCGGCCGCTGACGGTGCTGCCGTACCGGATCGAGGTAGGCCCGCACTGCAACGTGACGTCGCTGAATTATCTCAACGGCTATAACTGGATGACGCTGCGCTTCTATGATGCAGAGGGCAACCGATGCCAGGTCCGTGCGGCTTACACCATCCAGGGCGATGAACTCGAGCTGCGCTTCCTCGAAGACTACAGCTATGATGCCGATACGCGCATACTCGACTATACGTTCGCTGATTCGGTCGTTCGCTACGGCTTTTCCTTCAACGGCCCGGCCGTGACGCTGACCTGCGAGGACAAGAGCGTCACGCTGTATGCCGAGGATCTCACCAAGGAGGACGGCGTTGACATCTATGACGCCAATCTGGCAGAAAGCTCTGCTTCCGTCTGCAGCATCACCAAGTTCAACCTCAAACAGAACGACACCTACATCATGGTCGGCAACGACAAGATCGTCCCGGACAGCTATGAGTTCACGGACGACGGACTGTTCCGCATGGTATGGACAGAGGGCGAGACCAAGCATGCGCTCCAGCTTGCTTACTTCTACGCTGATGACGACGGCCTTGTGCTGACCGACGGCAATGACTACTACTACTACAACCGCCGCTCGTGGGATCTCTATACGGATGAGGTCAGCACGAACCTCGATGTCAGCGGCGCAAAGCGGCTCGAGAACATGTCCGATGCCGAGATCAAGGCGCTCAAGGAGCGCGTCAACGACCTGTACACCGATCTCGATCAGGCACTCAAGGATGCCGGCATCAATGCCACGATCGACAAGGAGACCGGTGAGATCGCACTCGATTCCGTGCTGCTGTTCGATGTGGAGGCCTATGCCGTATCCCAGGAGGGTCGTGATATGCTCTCGAAGTTCCTGAAGGCCTATACTTCGGTCATCTTCAACGAGAAGTACAACGGCTTCGTTTCGACCATCGAGATCGAAGGCCACTCCGATCCGACCGGCAACCCCGACTACAACCGGACACTTTCCGAATACCGCGCCAACAATGTTATGGAATACTGCCTCTCGGCTTCCAACGGGCTCGACAGCGAGACGACCTCGCGCCTGGCAAGCATGGTGACCGCACAGGGCTATTCCTCTGACCGACCGATCTACAAACAGGATGGCACCGTCGATCTGGATGCCTCCCGCCGCGTATCCTTCCGGTTCGTCATTGCAATGTAAGAGCTTCTGGTCCTGAATTTACAATCAATACATATTGAGTTCATGATCTGTTCATATTGATAGTTTGAAAATCAGGTATAATACTATTAAGAATCTTTTACCTAATTATGTACAGGATGAAAAAAGTGACCGTTCCCGGTCAGAACCGAAAGGAGAATAGCTATGGCTTTAGAAAAAGTACTGGTCGTGGACGATGACCAGAACATCTGCGACCTTCTGCGGATGTATCTTGAAAAAGAGGGATATTCCGTCATTATTTCCAATGACGGCAAGGAGGCAGTCAACAAGTTCAACGCACTGAACCCGGACATCGTCCTGCTTGACATTATGCTGCCCTCGATGGACGGCCGTCAGGTCTGCCGTGAGATCCGCAAGAATTCCAATGTGCCGATCATCATGATCTCCGCCAAGAACGAGACGTTCGACAAGGTGCTCGGTCTGGAGCTCGGCGCTGATGACTATATTTCCAAGCCCTTCGATGCCAAGGAGGTCATTGCCCGTATCAAGGCAATTGCCCGCCGCATGGGCTCCTCTGCCACGGAGCAGGAGGAGAACAAGGAGGTGCGCTATGACAAGCTCGTGGTCAACATGACCCGCTATGAGCTGCGTGTCAACGATAAGGTGCTCGACACGCCGCCCAAGGAGCTCGAGCTGCTGTTCTATCTGGCCTCCAACCCGAACCACGTTTATACCCGCGACCAGCTCCTCGATGAGGTCTGGGGCTTTGAGTATTACGGCGATTCCCGCACGATTGACGTACACATCAAGCGTCTGCGTGAAAAGCTGGCGGATGTTTCCCCGCACTGGGCGCTCAAGACCGTATGGGGTGTCGGCTATAAGTTCGAGGCCGATGAAGAATAACCATGAAGCCCTTTAAAAAGAAGGCGCCGAGCC
>JAGADP010000267.1 GCA_017828885.1 Oscillospiraceae bacterium
ACCTGTGATAATGCTGGCAGCGCTTCTGCTGACAGGGTGCAGTGACACCAAGGAGGAAGCTGTACAGGAATCGACGTCCGAAGTGACCACCGAGACCGTCACTGCTACCACGGAGGAGACCGCCGCCGAGGAGGAGACTGCTGCGCCGGAGGAGACTGCTGCTTCGACGGAGACCGCTGCCCCAGATACGACAGCACCCGCCAAGGAAACGACCACCGCCGCCACACAACCGGCTACTTCCGCCCCCAAGGAGGGTACCGGATCAAAGGCATCCAATGATGGCTTGGCAGAGCCGGAGCCTTCCTCGGTTTCCGAGGGCGGAGCCGATCAGGCCTCTGTCAATGATGGCGTGATCGAGCTGCCGATCATCCCGCTCAACTGAGCATTTCTGCTACAGCAAAACAGCCCCTGAAGGTTCGCGCTTCAGGGGCATTCTGTTTATGAAAATGCAATTTGCAGCAGTGCTGTTTCCTCGCCCTGCCATGTCAGCAGCAGCGGATGGACACCGGCTGTGACAGCGAGCGTGACGGCGGTGTCCTGCCAGTCATCGGAGGCCGGGATCTCGGCCGTGCCGAAGACAGTGCCGCTCTCGTCCGAGATCGAATAGCGCCCGGCAGCGCCTCTGGTCGTGAGCGTCAGCGTGCAGTTTGCCGCCATGTCGAAATACCGGAAGCCGATGCGTGTGCCGTTGCTGATCTCCGCGATGAGATGTGCCTTGCCCTCATGCGTCACATGCGGGAAATGCTCGGTGAAGATCTTGTTGGAGCCGTGGGGCATGTGGCCGTTGGTGATGATGCAGGCGATGGGTGCAGGATAGCTCCCTATGCCACGCAGCGCACCGCCGTTCAGGCCGCAGGACGTGATCGGCACCTGCGGGATGCTGCCGTCCGGACGGATCTCGATGCGCTCCGCACAGGCCTGACGGCTGTAGTCGGATTTGTGTGTCAGACGGTGATAGAAGACATACCACTGGCCGCCTATCTCAATGATGCTGCCGTGGGTCGTGCCGGTCATGTTGAGCCGGTCGGCATCGTCTCTACCCTGATAGCCCACATCGCCGTTGGAGACGATCGTCCCGCCGAAGACAAAATCCCGGTCGGGTTTGTCGCTCACGGCATAGCAGAGCTCGTGGTTTTTCTGCGAGGAGTAGACAAAGTAGTACTTCCCGCCGACCTTGCGCATGGAAGCCGCCTCGAAGAACGGATGCCCCTCAAAGGACGTGCCCTTCACGCGGTACGGGATGATATGGCGGGGCGCGTCCTTGACCGTGAGCATGTCATCGCAGAGCGTCAGCGTACAGGGTCCCATGACGCTCTCCGGCGTGCCGAGGATCTCCTCGCGGGATTTGCCGAACATCTCCATTTCGGCCAGGAGATATTTGTCGTCCTTGCCGGGGAAGTCCTCCCGCTCCTCATAGTCGTACTGTGTGCCGTAATAGAGCCGGATCGTGCCGTTGTCGTTGATGACAGCCGGGTCAAAGCAGACGTAGGTCTGCATGGGCGTGCCGTCCGGGTTGCGGACAAAGCCGATGTATTCATACTTGCCCGCAGGCGTGTCGCAGACTGCTACGCAGATCGGCCCGTGATAGCCGCCGTGTCCGAACTCGCCGGACATGCAGTAGTAGAGGTAATATCTGCCGTCATTGCCCTGCACGACATCGGGGGCGTACATGTACTTCCGGCGGGGATAGTCGGGATCCTGTTCCGCGCGGTAGATCGTGCCCTCGCAGCGCCAGTCTGTCAGGTCAGTGACAGGCGCCGACCAGCAAGTGTAGTCGAGCATGCAGAAGGTCTCGCCGCCCTCCTTGTCGTGGGAGCCGAAGAGATAGACCCTGTCCCCGAACACATGCGGCTCGCCGTCCGGGACATGCTCCCACAGGGGGAGGAAGGGATTGCAGATCTGTTGTTTATCAGCCATTTTGATACCTCGATCATCATGATTCGCGGGAAAACCGGGGGCGTTTTCATCCCGACGGCTTTCTTTTACTGTTTCTGGTAATTTAATCATACCATAAATCTGAGAAAATATCTACCATCCTGCTCTTTTTATGCGGATTTTCTGCTTTTCCAACAAATTGTGTATGCCTGATTTGGCGATATGCACAACAATTTCGGGAGAAGCCTTGCATTTTTCTGTGGAATGGTGTATAATAATAGAAACGGCAGGTATATGCCGGAATCAGATCACAAAGGAGCTGGAGCAAATGAATACGGACAGACGGAAGGTCGTTCTCATCGGTACAGGCATGGTCGGCATGAGCTTTGCCTATGCGCTGGTGAACCAGGGCGGTATCTGCAATGAGCTGGTGCTCATCGACGTGAACAAGCTGCGTGCGCAGGGCGAGGCGATGGATCTCAACCACGGACTTGCCTTTGCCAAATCCAACATGAAGATCTACGCAGGCGAATACAAGGACTGCAAGGATGCGGATATTGTCGTCATTGCCGCCGGTGTGGCACAGAAGGAGGGCGAGACGCGCCTTGACCTGCTCCAGCGGAATGTCGAGGTATTTCGCTCCATCGTGGGGCCGGTCGTGAAGTCGGGCTTTGACGGCATCTTCCTCGTGGCGACCAATCCGGTGGACATCATGACGAGAGTGACCTACGAGCTGAGCCGCTTCGGTTCTTCGAGGGTAATTGGCACGGGCACATCGCTCGACACGGCACGTCTGCGCTATCTGCTCGGCGACTATTTCACTGTGGACCCCAAGAACATCCATGCCTATGTCATCGGTGAGCATGGCGACAGCGAGTTCGTTCCGCTCTCTCAGGTGATGCTGGCGACCAAGCCCGTGAGCACGATCCTGGCGGACGACCGCAACGAGTACTGTGTCGATGATATGAAGCAGATCGAGGAGCAGGTACGCACGGCGGCCTACAAGATCATCGAGGCGAAGCGTGCGACCTATTACGGCATCGGCATGGCGATCACTCGCATCGTCAAGGCGATCCTCGGCGATGAGAATTCCGTGCTGACCGTTTCGGCCAAGCTCTGCGGCGAGTACGGCGCCCGCGACATCTTCATCGGTGTGCCGACCATCATCGGCCGCAACGGCGTCAAGGAGATCCTCGAACTGACGCTGACAGACGAGGAGCAGAAGAAATTCCATGCCTCCGGCAACGTGCTGCGGGAATATTTTGACGGCCTGACACTCTGATGCACCGACGGCTGTCAACACTTGGCAAACACTTGTTCTTGATCAGATAGCATCCCACTTGACAATATCAGCGCTTTGTGCTACAATATAAAGCAGGACTGACTGTCAGGCTGGCTGAAAACACCTGTTTCAGGCGCTTTGTGTCTTCCAGTTGCAAGGACAGCATCCAAAGGAGAAAAGCGAATCACCCATATTGAGATGAGGTATAGGAAATGGAAAGTATGAGTCATGCCAGAAGAACAATGGTCATCGGTGCCGGTGTTGCAGGACGGATGCTGCTTACAGAGATCCTGAATGCGCAGCAGTCGCCCTATGAAGATGATAAATATGCAGCGCAGTTTAACCCGGTCTGCATTATTGATAATGACCCTGAGAAGATCGGAACAGAGGTCATGGGTGTGAAGGTCGTCGGTCCCTCCTCAGATATTCCGCAGTATGCCCGTAAGTACCGTGTTGAGCAGATCATCCTTGCCATTCCTTCACTGGAGGAGGAGCGGCGCAAGCTTATCATTGACCTTTGCAACGAGACAAAGCTCCCGCTGAAGATCATTCCCTTTATCGGTACGCTGATCCTTGAGGACAATGTCACTCTCCTCGGACAGGTGCGCGACATCAAGACAGAGGAGCTGCTCGGCCGCGATCCGGTCCGTTTCAACAACAAGAATATCCGCACGTTC
>JAGADP010000268.1 GCA_017828885.1 Oscillospiraceae bacterium
CCGACATGCTGAAGGGTAAGCAGGGACGTTTCCGTCAGAACCTGCTCGGTAAGCGTGTTGACTACTCCGGCCGTTCCGTTATCGTTGTAGGCCCTGAGCTGAAAATGTATCAGTGCGGTCTCCCGAAGGAAATGGCTCTCGAGCTGTTCAAGCCCTTCGTTCTGAAGCGCCTGGTGGACACCGAGGTCATCCCGAACATCAAGTCTGCCCGCAAGACCGTGGACAGAGCCACCGACAAGCGCGTATGGGATGCGCTCGAGCACGTTATCAAGAGCCATCCGGTACTCCTGAACCGCGCTCCTACACTGCACAGACTGGGTATCCAGGCATTTGAGCCGATCCTCGTTGAGGGTCGTGCCATCAAGCTGCACCCGCTCGTATGCTCCGCCTTCAACGCCGACTTCGACGGCGACCAGATGGCCGTGCATCTGCCGCTTTCTGCTGAGGCACAGGCCGAGGCACGCTTCCTGATGCTCGCTGCCAATAACCTGCTGAAGCTCTCCGACGGCCGTCCGGTAGCAGTACCGTCCCAGGATATGATCCTCGGCTCCTACTACCTGACCATGCTCAAGCCTGAGGACAAGGGCGCAGGCAAGGTATTCCGTGACGTAGATGAGGCCATGATGGCTTACTACGAGGGCGATGTGACCCTCCATGCGCCGATCCGTGTACGCATCACCAAGGATGTGGCGGAGAAGAAGCTCTCCAAGATCATCGACTGCACCATCGGCCGCCTGATCTTCAACGAGAACATCCCGCAGAACCTCGGTTATGTGGACAGAACGAACTCCGATCGTCAGTTCGACCTCGAGATCTCGTTCCTCGTCAAGAAGAAGGAGCTCGGCGACATCATCGACCGCTGCATCCGTATCCACGGCACGACCACCACTTCTGAGGTGCTCGACAAGATCAAGGCACTCGGCTTCAAGTTCTCCACTCGTTCCGGTATCACCACCGCTGTCTGCGATGCGACCATCCCGCCGCAGAAGAAGGACATCCTCCGTGCGGCAGACGAGAAGATCGACCAGATCAACGAGTACTATGCAATGGGCTATATCTCCGAGGCGGAGAAGTCCAAGCTCGTCGTTACCACATGGAACGATGCGACCGACCAGGTAACCAGCGCACTGAAGGCAAACATGGATCCGTACAACCCCATCCAGATGATGGCGGACTCCGGTGCCCGTGGTTCTATCGCACAGCTTCGTCAGCTCGCCGGCATGCGCGGCCTGATCAACAATACTTCGGGTGCCGTTATCGAGATCCCGATCCGTTCCAACTATCGTGAAGGCCTGAACATCATGGAGTACTTCATCTCCTCCCGTGGTGCCCGTAAGGGTCTGGCCGACACCGCACTTCGTACCGCTGACTCCGGTTACCTCACCAGACGTCTCGTTGACGTATCCCAGGATGTCATCATCCGTGAGGAGGACTGCGGCACTGAGGACGGTATCGACGTATACGAGATCAGCATGATCAACCGCCAGAGTGAGCGCGATGTAGAGCTCGTTCCGGGTGAGGACGGCGTTGTTCCGACTTCCCTGCTCGAGGACTACTACCTCACCGAGGACTTCCACGATCCCAAGACCGGCGCACTCATCATGCGCAAGGACAAGAAGATCTCCAAGGAGAATGCACAGGCCATCATCGATACCGGTGTGGAGCAGATGCACATCCGTGAGATCAACAAGGAGCTCATCGAGCCGTATGCAGACCGTCTGATCGGACGCTTCCTCTGCCAGGATCTGCGTGATCCGGAGACCGGCGAGCTCATCATCAGCAAGGACAAGCTCCTGACCGAGAAGGATGCACAGCGCATCATCGACATGGACATCCAGCGCATCAAGATCCGCTCCGTGCTCAAGTGCCGCTCCAAGATCGGCGTCTGCGCGAAGTGCTATGGTGCAAACCTCGCCAACAACAACCTCGTATCTGTCGGTGAGGCTGTCGGCATCATTGCTGCACAGTCCATCGGTGAGCCGGGTACACAGCTGACCATGAGAACCTTCCACACCGGCGGTATCGCATCCGGTGGTGAGGGTGACATCACACAGGGTCTTCCCCGTGTAGAGGAGCTGTTTGAGGCAAGAAAGCCCAAGAATGCGGCCATGATCGCCAGCATCGACGGCACTGTCCACCTCAAGGAGGAAAAGACCCTCCGCACGCTCATCATCCGCAACGACGAGACCGGCGAGACCGAGGAGCTCAGCGTTCCGTACAACTACAAGTACTGTGCTCACATCTTTGAGGGTGCCAAGGTCAAGAAGGGCGACCACCTGACCGAGGGTAACGTATACCCGGCACGTATCCTGGAAGTACTCGATGTTTCTGCTGTACAGGACTACATCATCCTCGAGGTACAGAAGGTTTACCGTACACAGGGTGTTGACATCAACGACAAGCACATCGAAGTTATCGTCCGTCAGATGCTCCGCAAGGTACGCATCGAGGATGCAGGCTCGAGCCACGACCTGCCGGATGTAGAGTATCTGCTCCCGGGTACACTCGTGGAGAGAAAGCGCATCGCAGAGGTCAACGACCAGATCCAGGCGCTCATCGACGGCGGCCAGACCGATCTGGTACCGATCACCACCACCCCGGTTCTCCAGGGTATCACGAAGGCTGCATCGAGCTCCGACTCCTTCATGTCGGCGGCATCCTTCCAGGAGACCACCAAGGCGCTCACCGATGCTGCCATCCGCGGCAAGGTCGATCACCTCGAAGGCCTCAAGGAGAACGTTATCATCGGTAAGCTCATCCCCGCCGGTACCGGTATGGAGATCTACAACAATGTACAGATCGTCCGTACTGCCAAGGGCGATATGACTGCCGAGCATCCCGGCGCACAGATCTGATTTTCCGTATCCCCCTCCCTGAGCGGAGGGGGATGCTTTTTTCCTGGGGCGGAAAATGTCACATTCTGGCGCTTTACAAAACCGGCGCAATATGGTATAATAGAAATGTCGTATTTTACAAAAAGGAGGTATGCCCGTTGAAACGCAGTTCATCTGCTGCATCGAGAGTGATTTTGCTGATTCTGATCGTGTTTGTGCTCTGTATCACACTGATCGTGGGTGCGTTTATGATATTGTTCCGCATCAGGGATCATTTCAGAGAGGATCCTGTGATCATAGAGGAGACGGAGCCCGCCACAGAGCCATCCTTTCTGTTCAATGACCCCGAATACGGGGAGATCTGGGTGCCGGATCTGCCGGGTGTGGCGCATTGCAGCTATGAGCCCGAAAACACTGTCGTCCGCAACGGACGCATGTACTACATAGAAGACGAGAAGATCACCTCCGTGACCGGCGTTGACGTTTCCTACGCGCAGGAACACATCGACTGGGAGCAGGTCAAGGCGTCCGGGATCGACTTTGCCTTCATCCGCTGCGGCTGCCGCACCTACGGTTCCGGCAAGCTCGCGGAAGATACGTTGTTCCGGGAGCATATGGAAGGCGCACTCGCAGCCGGTCTCGATGTGGGCATCTACTTCTTTTCGCAGGCGATCACGATCAAGGAAGCCGAGGAGGAGGCTGCGTTTGTGCTGGCGCTCGCTGACGGGTATGACCTCACCTATCCCATCGTCTTTGACTGGGAGGCCGTGACGGAGGATGAAGCCCGCACGGACAACCTTTCCGATGAAGATCTGGTGGCGTGTACACGCGCCTTTTGCAGCAAGATCAAGGAGGCCGGCTATACACCGATGATCTACCAGAATGCCGAGACCATCCTGTCGCGGCTCGACCTGACGCAGCTCACGGACTATGACGTCTGGCTCGCCGAGCACGGGCGGCTCTCGGGCTATTACTACGACTACCGTATCAGACAGTACAGCTCCGAAGCAAAGGTACCCGGTATCCGGGGCGATGTGGACATCAACATCTGCTTTAAGCCCTACACGAGGACAGAAGGATGAAACTGAAAAAGACGACCATCGTGATGCTCTGCATCATCGGACTGATGCTCCTTGTCAATCTGTTCGCAAGGCTCTGCACGCCGGCGGCGGACTTCTATATTATGCATATCTTCCCGCTGATCTCGGGCTTCTGGAGCCGTATCACGGGACTGTTCCCCTTCTCGGTCGGCGAATGGATGATCGTGGTCGGCG
The DNA here is from genome assembly GCA_017828885.1 of Oscillospiraceae bacterium. Taxonomy (GTDB): domain Bacteria; phylum Bacillota; class Clostridia; order Oscillospirales; family Ruminococcaceae; genus UBA3855. Next base: position 4,109 of record JAGADP010000268.1, read on the forward strand.
TGGTGCTGTTGATCTTACTGGTACCGGGCTATGTGGTGCTGCTGAAGATCGTCAAGAAGGATGACCGCCCGAAGGCAGCAAGCATCTACGGGCATGTATACGGGTGGATCTTCACCTGGCTGAGCGTGATCGTGACGATGCACTTCACGGTGCTCTACCAGGGCACTTCCCTCTCGAAACAGCTCGGCGATGTGACGTATGAGGATGCCGATGTGCTCGAGGTCGTGCAGAAGCTCGTGGATACGGCCAACGAGGAGGCCAAGTATGTCGCGCGGGACGAGGACGGCTATTTCGCCATGACGGATGAGCTGATGCCGGAGGCCAAGAACTGCATGCAGCGCCTTGCGGTGATGTATCCGCAGTTCCGGGGCTGGTATCCGAACGCGAAGCCCATCTTCCACAGCTATTTCTTCTCGCAGCAGAATCTGCTCGGGATCTATTACCCGCACACGCTCGAGGCGAACTACAACCCGGTCGTGTATCCGGTCAATCTGCCGGTCATCATCTGCCATGAGTACACGCATCTCAAGGGCAATATCTTTGAGGACGAGGCGGGGTATTATGCCTTCCTGGCCTGCATGACGAGCGCGAGCCATGATTTCCGCTATTCCGGCTGCGTTTCGGCGCTGGAGTATCTGAACCTCGATTTCACGGACGATCCGGCTGCGCAGGCGAAGTACGAGGAGATCATCGCGACCCTGAGCCCGGAGGTGCGGAAGGATATGTACACCTTCGTGCCGCCGGATTACTGGGAGAGCCACGCCAACGAGGAGGTCATCCCGACGACCATCGTCAAGAATACGGCGGATGCGGTCGTGGATACCTCGCTGCGCGTCAACGGCGTCCCCGAGGGCAAACAGAGCTACCGCGGCATGGTGGCGCTGCTGCTGCACTACTACATCGGAGCGGATGCTGCGGAGTGAGCTCGATCTGTCCGCGCCTCGCAGAAGCTCTTGCATACGAATTGTCACCTGAAAGCCCCCTTTGAAAGGGGGCTTATCTCTGCAAAAAAGCGATTTTTCCGACTTTTTTGGAAAAACGCTTGACATAATGGCTCAAATATGGTATAGTATAATATGCAAGTACAATTGTATGTTGTACGTGGACGATTCATGAACGGAGGGATCCTATGGAACATCGGTCACAGCTCATCGTGGTGGATGCTTCTGTGCTGCCGGATGTGATCGGAAAGGTGCTCGAGGTGAAGAAGCTGCTTGCGTTCCGCGAGGAGAAAAGCTCTGCGGCCGCCTGCAAGCGTGTCGGCATCTCACGGAGTGCCTACTATAAATATAAGGACTGTGTCTTCTCCTACGAGGACAAGCTGACACAGCGCATCATCAACCTGCATATCATCCTCCGGGATGAGGCGGGCGTGCTGTCCAATGTACTTTCGGCGCTGTATGCGCTTGACGCCAATATCCTGACCGTCAACCAGAACATCCCGATCGACGGTGTGGCAGGCGTGACATTCTCGATCCGGCTGGGCGCTGAGGTACAGAGCCCGCACAGCATCGAGGACAAATTGCAGACGGTGGACGGCGTTGTCAGCGTCAAGATCCTGTCGGGAGAATAAACCATCACTGAAAAAGAAATGTAAGGAGTAAACCAATGGAAAAATATGCGGTACTCGGCTGCGGCGTGGTAGGTTCCGGCGTAGTTGAACTGTTTGAGAAGAATAAGGAACTGATCATGAAGCGCTGCGGCAAGGAGCTCGAGATGGGCTATATCCTCGATCTGCGGGATTTCCCGGACAGACCCTATGCCGATCTGCTCGTCAAGAAGATCGACCCCATCCTTGCCGATCCGGCTGTCACCGTTGTGGCAGAGTGCATGGGCGGCGTGGAGCCGGCCTTCACCTTCGTGAAGCAGTGTCTCGAAGCCGGCAAGAGTGTTGCCACCTCCAACAAGGAGCTGGTCGCTGCCAAGGGTGATATCCTCCTCAAGACAGCCAAGGAGCACAACGTGAACTTCTTCTTTGAGGCCAGCGTCGGCGGTGCCATCCCGATCATCCGCCCGCTGCACAAGTGCCTTGCTGCCAATGATTTTTCTGCCATCGCAGGTATCCTGAACGGTACCACGAACTTCATCCTGAACAAGATGATCAAGGAGAACATGGACTTCGCTACGGCACTGGCGCTCGCACAGGAAAAGGGCTATGCCGAGAAGGATCCGACTGCCGATGTGGAAGGCCACGACGCCTGCCGCAAGATCTGCATCCTCTCCTCCCTCGCATTTGGCAAGCATGTATATCCGGAGAGCGTACATACCAAGGGCATCCGTGAGGTAGCGCTCGAGGACGTGGAGCTTTGCAGCAGCCTTGGCTACAACATCAAGCTCATCGCCCGTGTACAGCGTCTGGAGAACGGCAAGATCCTGCCGACCGTTATGCCGATGGCTGTGGAAGAGGACAATCTCCTCTCCCAGGTGAACGGCGTGTACAATGCCGTGATGGTACGCGGCGACGGCATCAGCAAGGCGATGTTCTACGGCAGAGGTGCCGGCAAGTTCCCGACGGCCAGTGCTGTGCTCGGCGACATGATCGAGGAGGTACAGCTCGACCACACTATCCCGTCCCAGACATGGGAGAATGTGAACTCCACCGACTTCATCGAGGACTTCTCCGCCTTCAAGGCAAAGCGCTACATCCGCACCACGGCTGCTGATGCTGCGGTACTGCGCGAGATCTTCGGCGAACTTTCCGCAGAGAAGACCACCGACAAGGGCGAGGCTGTCATCGTAACAGAGGCAGATCTGAACGCTGCACAGGTGGCAAGAGCTGCTGAGGCACTCTCCCAGAAGGGCATCAAGCTGCTGGCTGAGTATCCTGTATTAGTCAGCTGAGCAGGGAGCCATTTAGAACTGAATATCCATACACCCTCTGGCGCTGCCGGAGGGTGTTTTTGCCCTACTCCCCTGCTAAGGGAGCAGACAGATACGCTGCCTATCATTCACGATTCATTCACAGTATATTCACGATATGTACTTGAATTTCCATCCAAAAAATAGTAAACTTATAATTACTGTTGTTGCGATTTAACAATCCACCAGTTATAACATCTTTCTGCAAAGGGGGGAACTGCATGAACGACCAGGATCTGAAGGCGATGCTGCATCCGTTGACGGGGCAGTGGCATCGCTTCATTGCCAAGCCCTACAAAGCGCTGCTCAACGAACATATCAGCCCGGGCGTGTTCCACTGTATGCTGATCCTACAGAAGCACGGCGACAACATGACGATGTCCGAGCTGGCACGGCATTCCCAGTGCTCCAAGCAGCAGATGACAAAGCTCGTGGATAAGCTCATCGAGAACGGCTTTGCGGAGCGCATCTCCGATCCTGACGACCGGCGGATCATCCGGCTGCGGCTCACAGAGTCGGGGCAGGGCTTCCTCACACGCTTCTGGCAGGACGCCGACACCTACTACGATAGCCTGCTCGGAGAGATGACTGAGGACGAGCAAAGCGATTTCTGCCAGGCGCTTGGCACGCTGCACCGCATCTTTACACGGCTCGAACAGGAGCAGCAATGATTTTCCACAGAAAGGACTGTATCTATGCTCAAGAAACTCCTCTCGTGCGTCAGAGAGTATAAAAAACCGACGCTGTTCACCTTGCTCTTTATTTTGGGCGAGGCGGTCATCGAGACGCTCATCCCCTTCCTGACGGCTGACCTCGTCAACGACATCAAGCTCGGCTCTCCGATGTCGGAGGTGCTCAAGGTCGGCGGGATCCTCGTGGCGATGGCGGTCATCTCGCTGAGCTGCGGTGCCTGTGCTGGCTTCACCAGTGCCAAGGCAGCCAGCGGCTTTGCCAAAAACCTGCGTGAGGATATGTTCCGGAAGATCCAGAGCTATGCCTTCCAGAACATCGACAAATTCTCCTCCTCCTCGCTTGTCACCCGTATGACGACGGACGTCACCAATGTCCAGATGTCCTACATGATGATCATCCGCATGGCGGTACGTTCACCGCTAATGCTCGTGTTCTCCTCAGCGATGGCGTTCTACATGGGCGGCGGGCTTGCGATGGCGTTTGTCATTGCCATCCCGGTGCTGGTCTTTGGTCTGCTGATGATCGGTAAGTTCGCCATGCCGGCGTTCCGTTCGGTCTTCAAGAAGTATGACCGGCTGAATGAGTCCATCGAGGAAAATGTCCGTGCCATGCGTGTTGTCAAGGGCTTTTCCCGGGAGAATTACGAAAAGGAGACGTTCGGCAAAGCGGCTGAGGACATCCGGAAGGATTTCACCACCGCCGAGCGCATCGTGGCGATCAATATGCCGCTCATGACGCTGTGCATGGACTTTGATATGGTATTCATCCTGCTGGTCGGCTCCAAGATGGCCATTGCGGATGCTTCCATCAACATCGGTCAGATCTCCGCCATGATCACCTACGGCGTGCAGATCCTCATGAGCCTGATGTTCCTCTCCGTGATGTATGTCATGGTGACCATGTCCCTCGAATCTGCCAAGCGTATCACCGAAGTGCTGGACGAGGAGTCCTCGCTGCACAGCCCGGACAATGCCGTAGCGGAAATCAAGGACGGCAGCATCGACTTTGAGGGCGTATGCTTCAAGTACAGCGAGACGGCCGAGCGCTATGCGCTGTCCGGCATTGACCTGCACATCCCGTCCGGCGCGACGGTCGGCATCATCGGCGGTACGGGCTCGAGCAAATCCACGCTCGTGCAGCTCATCCCTCGTCTGTATGATGTCAGCGGCGGTGTGCTGCGGGTCGGCGGCAGGGACGTCCGGGAGTATGATCTCCAGGCGCTCCGTGATGCCGTGGCGATGGTATTGCAGAAGAACCTGCTCTTCTCCGGCACCATCCGGGAGAATCTCCAGTGGGGCAACGAAACTGCAACCGATGAAGAGATCATCGAGGCATGCAAGCTGGCACAGGCGGCTGAGTTCGTGGAGAGCTTCCCTGACAAGTATGACACCCGCATCGAGCAGGGCGGCACGAATGTCTCCGGCGGTCAGAAGCAGCGTCTCTGTATCGCCAGAGCGCTCCTGAAGAAGCCGAAGATCCTCATCCTCGACGACTCCACCAGTGCCGTCGATACCAAGACCGATGCCCTCATCCGGCAGGGCTTCCGCACCTATATCCCGGATACGACCAAGCTCATCATTGCGCAGCGTATCGCTTCGGTACAGGATGCGGATATGATCGTGGTGCTCGACAACGGTTCCATTTCCGATGTCGGCACACATGATGAGCTGCTGACCCGCTCGGACATCTACCGTGAGGTATATGAGCAGCAGACGAACGGAGGTGACGAGTAATGCCGAAGCCAATGGATAAGGGCAGACCGCCCATGAAGAAAGGCGTGCTCGGACGCCTGATGAAGATGCTGTTCCGGTTCTATCCGGTCATGATGCCGGTGACGATCTTCTGCATCATCTTCTCCTCGATCGCCGCTGCCGTCCCGGATATGTACATCCAGAAGGTCATTGCCATCATCACGAATGCGGTGGACAACGAGATCCCGTGGGAGCAGGCAAAGGCAGAAGTCATGCCGAATATCATCTTCCTGATCGTGCTGTATGTGATCGCCATTGCGGCGGTGGCACTGTACTCCCAGCTCATGGCCTTCATCACACAGGGCTGCCTCAACAAGATGCGTCAGTCCATGTTCAAGGGGATGCAGGATCTCCCCATCCGCTATTTTGACACGCACAAGCACGGCGACATCATGAGCTACTACACCAACGACATCGACACGCTCCGGCAGCTCATCTCCCAGGCACTCCCGACCTTGCTGCGGGCAGGCGTCGTGGTCATCACCGTGTTCGGCATCATGCTTTACTACTCGTTCTGGCTGACCTTGCTCATCATCGTGGGCGTCATCATCATGTTTATGGTCTCCGGCAAGATGGGCGGCGGCTCGGCCAAGTACTTCCTCCGTCAGCAGCAGTCCATCGGTAAGGCTGAGGGCTACATCCAGGAGATCATGAACGGCCAGAAGGTCGTCAAGGTCTTCAACCGCGAGGACAAGTGCATCGAGCAGTTCGAGGAGATCAACAAGGAGCTCCAGAACGACAGCTACAAGGCACATGCCTATGCCAATACCCTGGCGCCCGTTGTCATGAACATCGGCAATGTGCTGTATGTGCTCGTGGCAGTGGCAGGCGGTCTGATGGTGCTCTGGGACGGCTTTGTGAATTTCAGCATTTCGGGCATGGCGCTGGATATTTCCATCGTTGTCGCCTTCCTGAACATGACCAAGCAGTTCACCGGTAACATCAACCAGGTCGTACAGCAGTTCAATGCCGTGATCATGGCGCTGGCAGGTGCCGACCGCATCTTCACCCTCATGGATGAGGAGCCGGAGACGGACGAGGGCTATGTGCGTCTTGTGGATGCCGAGATCAGCCCGTCCGGCGAGATCACCGAGGTAGACCATCACACCGGTCAGTGGGCATGGAAGCACTTCCACAAGGCAGAGGGCACCATCACCTACACCCGTCTCGAGGGCGATGTACTGCTCGACCATGTAGACTTCGGTTATGAGCCGGATAAGCCGGTGCTGCATGACGTTTCCGTCTTTGCCAAGCCGGGCCAGAAGGTCGCTTTCGTAGGTGCCACGGGTGCCGGCAAGACGACCATCACGAACCTCATCAACCGCTTCTACGACATTGCAGACGGCAAGATCCGCTATGACGGCATCAACATCAACAAGATCGTCAAGTCCGACCTGCGGCGTTCGCTCGGTCTGGTATTGCAGGAGACGAATCTGTTCACCGGCACAGTCATGGACAATATCCGCTACGGCAAGCTCAATGCGACCGATGAGGAATGCATCGCGGCGGCAAAATTAGCGGGTGCGGATGACTTCATCACCCGTCTGCCGGAGGGCTACGGCACGCTGCTGACGGGCAACGGCTCGAACCTCTCG
>JAGADP010000269.1 GCA_017828885.1 Oscillospiraceae bacterium
ACAGCATCATCATTTTACTATTTTTATCAAAAGGATGATAGTTTTTTAAGCATTATATACTGTATAATTAAAATTGGAGACGTAGAACAAATTATTGCGCTTGTTTGTTCCGCTCCGGCGAGTCGGAGAGCCCGGCTTGTCATGACAACCCCCGCACCTGTGAGGAGGGAGCGGGAGAATAATTTCCAGAGAGGGGAAGATTTTTATGAACAAGAAAATCCGCAGACGTATTGCATCCATCGCTGCATGCGCCATGCTGCTGACTTCTGTGCCGATGGCACAGTTCCAGGCAGTGGCTGCATCCGGCGACCTGCTCATTGATGACGCCTTTGCAGGCGGCGTTGGTGAATGGGACTTTTACAAGGAGAGCGGCGGTACCTGCAAGCTCAGCACTTCCGACGGGAAGCTGGCGCTGAACATCACCAACGTGGGTACCAAGACCTATGCCGTACAGCTCAACAAGGCGATCATTCCGCTGTATGAGGGTGCAAGATACCGTCTGACATTCGATATTTCCTGCACGACCGATCGTTTCGTGGAGTGTATGCTCCAGCAGGCGGGCGGCGACTACCAGTGCTACATGTGGCAGGGTCTTGACATCGGCCCGACCGCACAGACGGTGGAGAAGGAATTCATCATGGAGTACCCGGACGACATCATGGCAAAGCTCGTCTTCAACTGCGGTCTCCAGGAGAATGATCCGGAGCTTCCGGAGCACACCATCTATCTTGACAATGTCAAGCTCGAGGTGCTTGATGACAGCGGCGTGAACTATTCCTCCGAGGATGACAACATCCCGGCTGTCAAGACCAACCAGGTCGGCTACAGAACCAACAGCAAGAAGACCGTTACCGTCAGAAATGCCGGCAGCGAGTCCACCTTCAAGGTCGTCAATGCTGCGACCAAGCAGGTCGTTAAGACCCTTGATCTGTCCGCTGAGATGAACAATGTCTCCGCAGGCGAGACCGACAAGGTCGGCGATTTCTCCAGCATCACCACTCCCGGCACCTACTACATCGAGGTAGGCAGCCTCGGCAAGTCCTATGAGTTCACCATCGGCGACACTGTGTATGATGCGATGCTCGCTGATTCCGTGAAGATGTTCTATCTCCAGCGCTGCGGCTGTGCCGTTGAGGATCCGGTCTTCGGTCATCCGGCCTGCCACAACACCCAGGCTACCATCTATCACACCAACACCAAGATCGACGTGACCGGCGGCTGGCACGATGCCGGCGACTATGGCCGTTACCCGGTAGCTGCTGCCAAGGCCGTAGCTGACCTGCTGTATGCATACCTTGAGAATCCGGATATGTACGGCGACAACCTCGGCATCCCGGAGAGCGGCAACGGCACGGCTGACATCCTCGACGAGGTCAAGTACGAGCTTGACTGGATGATGAAGATGCAGACCTCCGAGGGCGGCGTTTACCACAAGGTGACCTGCGCAGGCTTCCCGGCCTTCGTTATGCCGGAGAAGGAGACTGATGAGCTGATCGTAATGCCTGTCTCCACCACTGCTACCGCAGACTTCTGCGCTTCCATGGCACTGGCTGCCGAGGTCTATGCAAAGTCCAACCCGACCTATGCAAAGCAGTGCCTTGCTGCTGCTGAGAAGGCATGGGGCTTCCTTGAGAACAACGGCTTTATCCCGTATTCCAACCCGGCTGACGTTGTGACCGGTGAGTACGGCGACAAGACCGATGCCGACGAGCGTTACTGGGCTGCTGCACAGCTCTGGCGTGCGACCGGCAGCGACACCTACAAGAGCTATGTAGAGAGCAAGGGCGCTTCCGATGGCCTCGACTGGGCTACCGTCGGCGACTACGGCAATATCGCCATCCTGACATGGGACGGCGTGGACAAGAGCTCCGCTGCTTACACCAATGCAAAGTCCACCATCCTCAAGGAGGCTGACTCCTACAAGAGCAGAGCTACCTCTTCCGCTTACGGCGTAGCGATCGCCAAGTACAACTGGGGCAGCAACATGTCCATCGCCAATGCCGGCATCACGCTCGGTCTGGCTGCACAGCTCACCGGCGATGCCAGCTACATGGCAGCTGCGGATCAGCAGCTCAACTACCTGCTCGGTAACAATCCGACCGGCTACAGCTTCATGACCGGCTACGGCACTGTTACCCCGCAGAACCCGCACCATCGTCCGTCCGGCGCCAAGAAGCAGGCCATGAAGGGCATGCTGGTCGGCGGCGTGAACTCCTCCCTCGAGGATGATGCAGCAAAGGCATACTGCGCTGGCAAGCCGGCAGCTCTCTGCTACATCGACAACACCGACAGCTATTCCACCAATGAGATCACCATTTACTGGAACTCTCCGCTGACCTATCTGGTCACTGTGACCGCAGACGGCGCTGCTGCTTCTGAGGATCCGACCGAGCCGACCAATGCGCAGGATCCGACCAATGCACAGGATCCGACACAGGCTGATCCCGGCAATACCCGCTACGGCGATGTCAACGAGGACGGCAAGGTCGATATCCTCGATGTTATCTCCCTCAACAAGAACCTCATGGTAGGCGATCCGATCACCGCACAGGGCAAGCTCAATGCCGATGTTGACCGCAACGGTTCCATCGACGAGGTCGATTCCCTGAACATCCTGAAGTTCATCGTTGAGCTCATCGACAAGCTGCCGATCGGCGATGCTGTTGAGCCGACAGAGGCTCCTACCGAGGCTACAGAGGCTCCGACCCAGCAGCAGGGCAATGCATTCGGCATCGAGGACAAGGGCACGCCCATGATGGCAAACCAGAAGATGACTTCCGACTTCCGCACCGGTGATGCAGGCGACTTCATCGCTTCCAACGGCTGGACGAACGGTTCCTGCTTCGACTGCTGGTGGCACAAGTCCAACACCTCCCTTGACGGCGGCTGCCTGACGCTGACCATCGACAAGGACAAGGGCGATCACGGCATGTATTCCGGTGCCGAGTACAGAACCAACGAGTTCTATCACTACGGTTACTATGAGTGCTCCATGCAGGCCATCAAGTGCGATGGCGTGGTTTCCTCCTTCTTCACCTACACCGGCCCGTCCGATGTGATCAACGGTGTGGAGAATCCGTGGGACGAGATCGACATCGAGATCCTCGGCAAGGACACCACCAAGATGCAGATCAACTACTACCGCAACAGCAAGGGCGGTCACGAGCAGATGATCGATCTGGGCTTCGACGCTTCCGAGGCATTCCACACCTATGGCTTTGACTGGTACTCTGACCATATCGTATGGTATGTTGACGGCAGGGAAGTTGGCAAAATGGAAGGCGACATGCCCAAGACCGCAAGCAAGATCATGATGAACACCTGGCCGGGCGTCAGCGATCCTTCCAACAAGGACAACGTCATCGACTGGCTCAAGGTTTACCCGGGCACCACTCCGGTATCCGCTCACTATCAGTGGGTGACCTACGGTGCCAACAAGAACTAAGCCGATACCTTCCCTTTTCTATTATGCGTAGCCATAAGCCGCTGCATTTGCAGCGGCTTATGGTGCTTTTTCAGAGCCTTTATATAATAGTATAAAAAAGCAGGACTGCCGCCCGGTGCAGCAGTCCTGTTCTGTGTGATGGCTGTTTCTGAAGATCAGACCGTGTGCTTGATTCTCTGGCTCTCCTCAGCGCGCTTTGCGTTGTTGAAGCGGTCGAGCGAGCCTACCAGATAGCCGGTGATGCGACGGATGCGGTCAAACGGTACCACATCGTACTCGTAGTTGATGTCTACGAAGTCGCCGTCGAGCGTGAATGTGATCTCACGGAAGATGCGCTCCGGGTACTTCTTCCGCAGCATATCCACATAGGCTTCCATCTCCTCGTGCGGCATCTCTCCGCCGATAACAGTGTATTTCATGAACGATTCCTCCAAACACTTTAAATTTTTGAATGTATCCTTAGTATACCACATTTAGTGGTGAATGTCAATAGGCGGCACAATAATTTGTTTTATTAACAAATCCGTAATGAAATTTCTGACCATATCAAGGGTTTTTTCTGCATATGGAAAAATATGGTGTTCTCCGTCGCCGTGATCAGACAAAGCTCCCCTCCCGGATGGGAGGGGAGCTATCATTATGCTTCTTCCGGCACTTTCCTGCCAGCGACCGCAAACACGATCAGCAGCAGCACACCGCAGCCCGCCGTGACAGCCGCCATGACGAGCGCTCTGTCCGTGAACAGCCGGAGCAGCCCGACCACCGCCGCAAAGATCTGCGGATCCTTGACTGCAAATGCCGCAAAATAGTCCGTCGCTTTGAGGTAGATGCACGGCAGCAGCGGCAGTACACCGCCGACCAGCGCCGCCAGACCATACCAGTACAGCAGCAGGGGCTTCTGCTTCAGGTTGCAGAACAGCAGCAGCACCATCAGCAGGATCACCAGAGCGATGCTGCCGATCACAGCCGGCTTCAGATAGCCCAGATACCGCTTGCCGGCATCGAGCCAGCCGTTGCGGCGCAGCGTCCCGAGCTTGAACGGATCCGCTGTATCCTCGACGATCTGCCGTGCCTCCGCCGTGATAGATGCCACCTTCTCCTCGAAGGCCGCATCCTTCTCATAGCCGTTCTCATCGGCATAGTTTTCCAGATACGCCCGGATGGATGCCTCCATCTCCGGGTACTCCATCGCTGTATCGCGGCTCTCACCGATCCCGAGCTGTGCAAAGGCCTGCTCGGTGTGCAGCTCGATCTGCTGCTCCATCATCTCCTGCGTGATCGTGTCCAGAAAGACCTCCGCCGGGATGCCGGTGCTGTGTGCGCGGGTGGTGAACGTCTTTTCCAGCGCCGCATAGGACTTCTCCCCGAGCGCCTCCTGCTTCGTGATATAGCGGAATGTCTCCGGCGTGAGCATCGCCTGCACAAAGAGCACCGCCTCCGCGCCGATCAGCGCAAATACGAGCAGGAACGTCAGCAGGACATTCGGGATGTAGGCTCTGATCTTCTTCATTCCGCCGCCCCCTCTCCGGATGCAGCATAGAACTGCTTGCTCGTCAGGTCGCACACCACGCCGATCCGCGTGGACGATGTGCCGAGCACCTGCGCTTCACAGGTGTACAGCGTGAGCTGATCGGTCTCCGTGGGATTGACATAGTGCTTGTTGGTCTTTTCAAACTTCACAAGCTCCCGGACGGTGTAGGTAAAGACGCCGTACTGCGTGTACAGCACCGCCGTATCCCCCGGCTGCATCTGGCTAAGATTCGCAAAGAACGTGTTCACATGGGCACTGATGACCACATTGCCCGTCTCGCCGAGCACTTTGGATGACGACAGCTGACATGCGCCGCGCTCGAGCAGCTCCGGGTCGGAGCCCCAGAACACCGGCACTTCGATCTGTGCCGCCTCGCAGCGGAGCACCGCATATTGCTCGCCGAAGGCCGGACGGATGATCTCGCCCTCCTCCGTCAGATCCTTTTCCTCTGGATCTGTGTTGATATCGGTATTCTCCTTGATGATGAGCCCTTCCAGGCTGGTACCCGGGCCGGCCTTTGCCTGATCCATGAACGCAATGCCGAGGTAGGTCTTGGCCTTCTCATACGGCACGATCAGCGCCGCAATGCTCACCGCCGCACAGAGGATGAACAGGCACACGCCCGTCAGGATATAGACCGGCAGGCGGCTTTTTTTCTTTTCTTCTGCCAAAGTGATCCTCCTTTATTCCTCCGTTTTCCGGATATAGTAATAGAGCCCCGTAAAACCGGCCACTGCCAGCACAACGCCGCCCGCTGCCGCTGCAAGGGGGAGCGTGTGGGAATAGCCCGTCTCGTCGATGCCCGAACCGGTGGAAGCCTTGTCCACGATCACGCCGTCCTCATTCCGGATGGTCATGGAGAGATTGTTCCCCTCCACGGAATCGACTGTCACGTTCAGCCCCATATCCGTCGCCGTTTCGATGTAACGCTGGATCAGCTCTGCCTTGTCCTCTGCCGGCAGATCCTTGATAAGGCTCTTGCGCTCCTCACCGGTCAGGCTGGCCAGGAAGTCCTTCTTGGACTGCTCCGAAAGGCTGTCCACATAGGCCTGCTTCTCCTCGCGGGAAAGCTTGGTAAACTCCGAGGGCGCAATGCGCGGCTCGACCGTGCCGTCCGCCTTGGTGACAGTCTCGAGAGGCTCTGTAGGCTGCTGCGGGTCAGCAGGCTGCTCCGTCAGGTATTCGTCCGGATCCAGTCCGAGCAGGTTGCAGAACATCTCACCGCTGTCATCGTTGAACGATTTCACGCTGTCATAGGCCGCATCGAGCTTGTCCTGAGAGTATTCCCCCGTCGCCCACTGGTTGTAGCCTGCCTGGATCAGAGACTCCGGCCAACCGGCCGCTCTTGCCTTTGCCACGACCTCGTCCACCGTATGTGCCGAAGCCGGAATGCTGCCGATGCACAGCACCGCCAGCAGAGATGCAGCGATACCGCTGCCGATCTGTTTCAGTTTCATAGGATCGCTCCTTTCTGGGTATATACTGCCTATTTTACTATTATACCAGAAAGCGCACCCTTTTGCAAGTGCAAATATTTTCCCTTTTCCCGGCATTTTCCCCAGAAATAAAGAGGACGCTTCCCAGCGTCCCCTCTCATGTCTTAGTCCTCGGCGTGTTCGCTGAGGTAGTTCACGATGTCCCCGATCGTGCGGATGCTGTCAACAGCTTCATCCGGGATACGGACATCCGTAGCGCTCTCGATCGCCACGATCAGCTCCACAACGTCCATTGAGGTGCAGTTCAGATCCTCCAGAAGATCGGTGTCCTCATTCAGATCTTCTACATCTTGGTCGAACTGGTCTGCCACAATTGATGCAATTACGTTGAAATCCATACTATACCTCCATTTCTGCGTTGTTGTGTCATCATTTCTGCTGCGAACTTTCTTAAAAATAGTATAATGGAAAACTTCGTTCACGTCAATTGCTTATCCGACGATTTTTTATACAGAATGCGATTCCGTTTTGTGCGATTTGCACATATTTTCTACATTTTGTAATAACAAATAGCATTATCACATCCGTTTTGCGCTTCGCGGTAAAAAATACGGATTTGCCCTTGTATTTTTCCGAAAAATATGCTATCATTATAATAATAATGCATACAGACTACAGGAGGAACCAGACATGCTTGGATACCAATTCACACTGATCGGCCATCCCCTCGGACACTCCATGTCACCGTGGATCCACGAGAGGCTGTTCAAGCTTGCGGACAAGACCGCATCCTATACCCTGACGGACATCGCACCGGAGGATCTCAATGCTTCCGTGGACGAGCTGCGCAAGCTCCGGGGCTTCAATGTGACGATCCCCTACAAGACCGACATTCTGCCCCACCTCAAGGAGCTGGACGAATGGGCGGCCCGCTACCAGTCGGTCAACACGGTCGCCGTGAATTCCGACGGTGAGCTCTTCGGCTACAACACCGACTGCGCAGGCTTTTTGCACAGCGTCGGCGAGATCCCGGCCGGCAGCAAGGCGCTGCTCATCGGCTGCGGCGGCGTGGGACGCATGATGGCAACGGAATGCTTCCTGCACGGCGCCGACCTGACCATCGTGGAGCGTGACCTGCCCCGTGCGCAGGAGCTTGCGGAGGAACTGGAGCGCCGCTTTGCGAACGGTGAATTCTCCATGCCGGAGGGCTGCCGGAAGGGCGCCGTCCGTGTGCTCGGCGAAGCGCCTGACGAGGACTTCGACCTGCTGATGAATGCGACCCCGGTCGGCATGTACCCGAAGGTGAACGCCTGCCCTGTATCCGATGCCGTCATCGCCCGCAGCGGCAGAGTGTTCGACGTCATCTACAACCCCACCGAGACCCAGCTCATCCGCAAGGCCAGGGCACTCGGCAAGGAGGCCGTCGGCGGCTCCGCAATGCTCGTATGGCAGGCAGCCGTGGCAGAGAGCATCTGGTTCAACACCCGCTTCAAGCCCGAGGACATCTGGGCGCTCGTGGAGGAAATGAATGCAGAGGTCAACCGCCTCTTCCCGGCAGAGGAGGCACAGGCATGACGATCTTTCTCTGCGGCTTCATGGGCTGCGGCAAGAGCACCATCGGCAAGAAACTCGCCAAGACCATGAACGTCCCCTTCACCGATATGGACACCTACATCGAAGAACAGGCCGGCAAGACCATCCCGGAGATCTTCGCCCAGGAGGGTGAAGCGCATTTCCGCGACCTGGAGACCCAGGCTGTCCGCGACCTTTCCGAGCGTGACGGCATCATCGCCTGCGGAGGCGGCGCCATGCTGCGGGATGTCAATGCGCAGATCGCACAGGACAGCGGCATCGTGCTGTTCCTGGACGTGCCGTTCCGCATGTGCTACCAGCGCATCGCCAACACCGACCGTCCCATCGTCCGCCGCAGCACCCGCGAGGAGCTGTACCGGCTCTACAACAAGCGCCGCGGCATCTACCGTGCGCACAGCACCTACCGCATCCGCGCCATCCACAGCCCGACAGCCACGGTCGAGGAGATCATGAAGCTGTTACAGACCACGAAGTCAGAGGCCTGACACCCAAGAGGGCGATACCGCGCCCTCCCACACCAGTCATTTCTCCGACAATTACACTAAGATAAAAGCGGGTCTGAGGGTGTGCAACACCCTCCCCAGTCCTCCCCCACATTGTGGGGGAGGTGCCGCCGAACGGCGGCGGAGGGAGCGCGATCAGCATGATTTGGCTTTATCGACCATTCATTGCCGGAACAATCACACAGAATCAGGAGAAAAGCAATGATCATTTATAACGCTGAGATCTATTCCATGACCGAGGATATGCACTTCTACGGCTATGTCGAGGTGACAGACGGCAAGATCACCGCCGTGGAGCAGGGCAAGCCGGAGACTGTCACCGAGGACGACATCGACGCAGAGGGCGGCCTTCTGCTGCCGGGTCTGATCGACGCCCATACGCATCTGGGCATCATCGAGGACGGCATCGACTTCGAGGGGGACGACTGCAACGAGATCTCCGATCCGTTCACGCCCCAGCTTCGTGCGCTTGACGGCATCAATCCCTACGACCGGTGCTTTGCCGAGGCCAGAGCTGCCGGTATCACCTCTGTCGTCGTTTCTCCCGGCAGTGCGAATGCCTGCGGCGGCGAGATGCTGCTCATGAAGACCGCCGGCCGCTGCACGGACGAAATGGCGATCGCCCCCATCGGCATGAAATTTGCCCTCGGTGAGAACCCCAAGTCCGTCTACAATGACCGCGATGAAGCGCCTGTCACCCGCATGATGACCGCCGCGCTCATCCGCGAGGGCTTACAGAAGGCCAAGCTCTATGCCGAGCGTCTCCAGCGGTTCGAGGAGCATCCGGACGAGGAGGAAACGCCCGAGTTCGACGCCAAGTGTGAGGCGCTGCTCCCGCTCTTGGAGGGCGACCAGAAGGCACACTTCCACTGCCATCGCGCAGATGACATCTGCACCGCCGTCCGCATCAGCAAGGAGTTCGGTCTGGACTGCGTGATCGTCCACGGCACCGGTGCACACATCGCCGCCGACCTGTTCGGCGAGTGGGGACTGAACATCATCGTCGGCCCCATCCTCTGCGACCGCTGCAAGCCGGAAATGCGCGACCTGATGCTCTCCAACGCAGCGATCCTGCACGAAAAAGGCTGCCACGTCGCCATCTGCACCGACCATCCCGAGGTGCCGGCGCAGTACCTCCGCATGAGCGCAGCGCTCGCCATGAAGGGCGGTCTCTCCCGCGAGGGAGCGCTTCGTGCCATCACCTCCGAAGCCGCTGACATCCTCGGTGTAGCCGACCGGATCGGCCGCATCGCTGTCGGTCTGGACGCGGATCTCGTGCTGTTCCGTGAGGATCCGCTCGACATCATGCAGGATCCGGTATGGGTCATGATCAACGGCAAAGTGACCCCGGCTGCAAATCCGCTAAAATGATCATCCCGGATGATGCCTATGAGACAGGCGTCCTGACTGTCCTGTCCAAGGATGAATTCGATGCCAAGGAATCCGTGCGGGAGTACCACGCCATCCGCAGCATCTGCCTGAACAAAAAGACGCGCATGCTCATCGAGCGCTTTACCTACATGCTCGCAGCGATCCCGCTCGTGCTGAACGACCTCGGGCCGCTGCTCAACCGGGAGCCGCTTGCCTTTTTCTTCTGGGTGTCGCTGGCGATCTACCTGATCGACGGATTCTGTCTGCTGTTCCTGAAAAACATGATGATACCGGCGTTCCTGCTGCCGTTCTTCCTATTTGAGGCGCTGTTCATCGGCGACTGGACGGATCTGTTCACGATCATCCTGCCGATTTTCTCGCTCGGAATCCTGACCTATTTCCATGAGAGAGCACGGCGCTATGTCATGTCCCAGCCTGCCTATCCTGATTTCCGGATGATCGAGGTCAGGGTGCTGCGGGACGAGATGTCCAACGAGCGCCATGTTCTCCTGCCCGGCCGACAGGAGTCGGCATCCTACCCCGGCCTGCTCGACGAGCTCCAGCCCGAAACCGACGCTATCCCCTCGCAGCAGCTCACCGAACGCAGCGTCCCCGACGCCGGCGAACCGGTGGAGGATCCGTATGCGGATATGCTCGGTGATATGTCGGAGTAAATGCCTATGACGATCCGATCGTTTAAACCGGTGGCATACCGGGAAGAATACCAGCCGCTTCTGATCGCTTTTCTGGAGACATGTCTGCCGGAATCACAAAGAACGCTCGACATTCATGGCCGGCATCGCTATTATCTGCACATCGCAGCGCATTTTGCAGGATTCTGGTGTCTGTTTGACGGCGACCAGATCATCGGAACGGCTGCGATCTCTGAACTGAGCAGCGAAAACTGCGAACTGAAATCGCTGTATCTTTCAGAACAGTACCAAGGCCGGGGATACGGGAAAATGCTGCTCTCACACGCCATCCGGGCAGCGAAGGAGCAGGGCTATCAAAAGATGTACCTGGATTCCCTGTCAACAAGCACCAAAGCGATCGCCCTGTACCGGAAGGCCGGATTCAGGGATACCGAACGGTATAATTCCAATCTCTATGCGGATGTGTTTATGGTTCTGGAGCTGTGAGCGAAACGCTGTCGCAGACATACCTACAGACATCTGCAAGGCACCTTTAGAGATGCCCAATTTTCTATCGAGGTGAATCACATGAAAGAAATAACCGCTGCCCAGATCACAGAAGCCGTTGCGGCACTGTGCATCAAGGCCAACAAAATACTCCCCCAGAATTTAGAAGCCCGCATCCATGAAGCCGCCGCCGAGGAGCAGTCCACGGTCGGCAAGGCCGTCTTTGACGACCTGATCGCCAATCTACAGGCAGCCCGCGAGGAGGATCTCCCCATCTGCCAGGACACCGGCATGGCGGTCGTCTTCATTGAGCTGGGGCAGGATGTCCATATCACCGGCGGCACCCTCCGCGAGGCCGTCGATGCCGGTGTACACAAGGGCTATACCGAGGGCTATCTGCGCTGCTCCGTGGTCGGTGACCCCCTGCAGCGTGTGAATACCGGCGACAATACCCCCGCCGTGATCCATCTCGATCTGGTCGAGGGCGACAATATGAAGATCACTGTCTGCCCCAAGGGCTTCGGCAGTGAGAACATGTCCCGCCTGCAAATGCTGACCCCTGCCTCCGGGCGGGAGGACATCATCCGCTGGGTGGTCGATGCCGTATCGAAGGCCGGCAGCAACCCCTGCCCGCCGATGGTGCTCGGCGTCGGCATCGGCGGCAACTTCGAGGAATGCGCACTGCTCGCGAAAAAGGCGCTCTGCCGTGACGCAGCCGTCCGCAATCCCGATCCCTACTATGCCCAGATGGAAGCCGACATCCTCGCCGAGGTCAACAAGCTCGGCATCGGCCCACAGGGCTTCGGCGGCACATGCACGGCGCTGTACGTCAACATCGAGCAGGGCCCGACCCACATCGCCGGACTGCCCGTCTCGGTCAACGTCGGCTGCCATGTGACACGCCACGCTGAGATCATACTGTAATTTTCGGAGGTCAAACCCATGCTTTTAGCAATCGACGTAGGAAACACCAACATCGTCCTCGGCTGCTTTGACGGCGACAGCATCCTGTTCCGGGAGCGCGTCTCCACCAACCAGCAGGCGACCGATCTCGAATACATCACCCGCATCCGGATGGCGCTCGACATGTACCAGATCCGCCCGGATCAGATCACCGAAGCCATCATCTCCTCGGTCGTGCCCTCTGTGACAGCGACGCTCCGGCAGGGCATCCGCAAGTATACCGGCGTGGATGCGATGATCGTCGGCCCCGGCATCAAGACCGGGCTGTCCATCGTGATCGACAATCCCGCCCAGCTCGGCAGCGACCTTGTGGTGGATGCCGTGGCCGGTATCCATGAATACAGCCTGCCGCTCATCGTCATCGACATGGGCACGGCGACCACGCTCTCGGTCATCGACAGCAAGAAGCGCTACCTCGGCGGCGTCATCATGACGGGCGTTGCCGTTTCGACCGACGCACTTGTCAGCCGCACCTCCCAGCTCCCGAAGATCGCCTTTGAAGCGCCCAAGCACGTCATCGGCACCAATACCGTGGACTGCATGAAGAGCGGCATCATGTATGCCAATGCCAGCGCCCTCGACGGCATGATCGAGCGCATCGAGGACGAGCTCGGCGAGAAGTGTACCGTTGTCGCCACCGGCGGACTGGCCGGCACGATCACGCCGCTCTGCCGCCGTGAGGGCATCATCCTCGACGATGATCTCCTGCTCAAGGGTCTGAACCTCATCTACCAGAAGAACAAGTAATCCCCATTCAACCGCTGCAAACAGAAGGAGGGATGAATGCATGGTAATTGACTTTCTGCGCGAAAACTGGGGTCTGCTCGTCATGGTCACGGGCATTGCACTGCTGCTCCAGTCGAACATCCACCTCGAACGCCACACTGTCGCATCGCTCTACGCGGTCATCTCGCTGCTCTGCATCCTCTCCGTGGGACAGTTTGCAGAAGCCCTCTACGGCAACGCACCGACCTACTCTGTCATGCGCTCCGTCCTGACGTTCCTCAATTACAGCCTTGTCTCGCTGATCCTGCTGGTCGTGGTGCGCATCCTCTTCCGGGAGAGCCGGTTCTATCTGGCGATCCCTGCCATCGTCAACATCGTCCTGTGCGCCATCTCCATCCCGACGCATATCGTGTTCTACTTTCTGGAGGACGTCAATACCTTCCAGCGCGGGCCGCTCGGCTATCTGCCCTATGCAGTCGCCGCCTTCTACATTCTCTATCTGCTCTGGCGGCTCATCCGGCGCTTCGGCAAGACGGCGCATGAGGATACGACCATCATTGCGTTCATGGTCGCCACCAGCGTGGTCTGCTTTGTCATCCCGCTGTTCTTCTGGACGGATTTCAACCAGTGGTTCAGCCTGACCATCGCGATCGACGTGTTCGTGTACTACGTTTTCATTCTGCATCAGATGACGAAACGCGATGCGCTGACCGGGCTCCTGAACCGTCAGACCTACAACGCCGATTCCCAGAAGTTTGCGGAATCCATCACGGCGCTGGTCGCCCTCGACATGAACGGTCTGAAGGAGATCAACGACAAGCACGGTCATATCGCCGGCGATGCGGCACTGGCAGCGCTCGGAAAGTGCTTCCTGAGCTGTACCACCCGCGACCAGCGCGTCTACCGGATCGGCGGCGATGAGTTCGCCATCCTCTGCCTCCGGAACAGCCGTGAGGAGCTGGACAATCTGACTGAAAAGCTCCGCGCAGCCCTCGCCGAGACGGAGTATAGCTGCTCCATCGGCTGGTGCTATTCCGCCACGCCGCGTGCCCTCGACAGCCTCTACAAGGAGGCCGATGCGATGCTCTACGAGGACAAGGAGCGCTATTACCGCGAGACCGGCAAAGTACGCCGCGGCGCTGTCCACGAGGTACAGAGCACCAACGAAACGGCATAGCTGTCCTGTGAAATGCATTACATTAGCCCTGCCCCCGGAACCACCGGAACGGCAGGGCTTTTTGTCATATTCCCCCGTTTCCCCGCATAGAATGCCTCAGACCGCACAGGCGAAGGAGGGATCGGGATGAAAGGACTGACCACCGCACAGGCAGCAGAACGCCGCCGGGAGCACGGCTCCAACACGCTCGCACAGGCAAAGCCGCCCGGTGCACTGCGCATTTTCCTGTCACAGTTCCGGGATGCGATGGTGCTCATTCTGCTGGCCGCCACGGTGATCTCGGCACTGCTCGGCGAATGGACGGACGCCGTGACGATCATCGTCATCGTGCTGCTCAATGCCATTTTAGGCTTCGTGCAGGAGTACCGCACCGAAAAGACGCTTGAAACGCTCCGGAACATGACTGCCCCCACCGCCCGTGTCTGGCGGGACGGCAGCTTGCAGGAGCTGCCCGCGGAGCAGCTTGTCCCGGGGGACGTCATCGCCGTGGAGGCGGGCGACTGCGTACCGGCGGACTGCCTTGTACTGTCGGCGAGCCGGCTCTATGCCAATGAATCCATCCTCACCGGCGAGGCGGAGCCCGTCGCCAAGACGAAAGGCGATGCCCACAGCGACCTCACCGGCCTGCATAAGCCCTATGTCCTCTACAGCGGCACCGCCGTCACACGCGGCAGCGGCACGGCGGAGGTCTTTGCCATCGGCAGACAGACGCAGGTCGGCCAGATCTCCGGGATGCTCTCCACGATCGAGCGCACCGAAACGCCCCTCCAGAAGCGCCTTGGCGAGCTCG
Source organism: Oscillospiraceae bacterium (assembly GCA_017828885.1). Lineage (GTDB taxonomy): Bacteria > Bacillota > Clostridia > Oscillospirales > Ruminococcaceae > UBA3855. The sequence goes on from JAGADP010000269.1 coordinate 14,675, forward strand.
GAAAGGTGCTGGCGCTCATCTGTCTCGGGGTCTGCGCGGCGGTGTTTGTGGCAGGCGTCCTGCGGGGCGAGCCGGTGTTCGACATGCTCATGACGGGCATCACCATCGCCATTGCCGCCATCCCGGAGGGTCTGCCCGAGACCGTGACGATCGCGCTGGCGCTTGCCGTCAACCGCATGATGCGCCAGAAGGCACTCGTCAACCGCCTGCACAGCGTGGAAACGCTCGGCTGTACCTCGGTGATCTGCTCCGACAAGACCGGCACCATCACCGAGAACCGCATGACCGTGACGCAGATCGCCGTCTACGAGCATGTCTATGACGTCACCGGCAGCGGTCTGCGGCGGGAGGGCTCCATCCTCCTCGACAAAAAGCATGTCAGCACCCAGCAGGAGCCGGCGCTCTCGGCGCTCCTGCGATGCGGTGTGCTGTGCAACAACGCCCAGATCACAGCCACGAAGGACGGCAAGGCCTGGACAGCCGTCGGCGACCCGACCGAGACAGCGCTCCTCGTGGCAGCGGCCAAAGGCGGCATCTCCGGGCAGACCCTCGGCTGTCTGCGCATCGCGGAGGAGCCCTTCGACAGCGAGACGCGCTGCATGGCAGTGCTCCTGCAAAAGGGCAAAAGCCGCCTGCTCTGCGCCAAGGGTGCGCTCGATGTCATCTTAGAGCGGTGCAGCCATGTCCGCACCGGGAGCGGCGACATGCCGCTGACCGAAGCGATGCGCGGCCGCATCACCGCACAGGCGGAAGCGCTCTCCGGGCAGGCGCTGCGGGTGCTTGCCTTTGCGGAGAAGCGCTGTAATGCCCTTGAAGAGCGCTATGGCATGACCTTCCTCGGCATGTGCGGGATGCTCGACCCGCCCCGCCCGGAGGCAAGAGAAGCCATCCGCACCTGTGCAGCGGCATCCGTCCGCACGGTCATGATCACCGGCGACCACAAGCAGACCGCCGCCGCCATCGCTGCCAAGGCAGGGCTCCTGCGGGGCGGGGAGGCCGTCACCGGCGATGAGCTCGACCTCATGACCGATGAGCAGCTTGACCGCCGCCTGCCGCAGATCTCCGTCTTTGCGCGGGTCAATCCTGCGCATAAGCTCCGGCTCGTGCGGGCGTTCAAGCGCAGCGGCCACATCGTCACGATGACCGGCGACGGCGTGAACGATGCGCCTGCCATCAAAGAGGCCAACGTCGGCGTGGCAATGGGGCAGAGCGGCACGGATGTCGCCAAGCAGGCCGCGGACGTCATCCTCATGGACGACAACCTCGCCACCCTCGTCTCCGCGGTGGAGCAGGGACGCGCGATCTATGCCAATATCCGCAAATTCGTGCGGTATCTCCTCTCCTGCAACATCGGCGAGGTCATCACCATGTTCCTCGGCATCCTGATGGGCATGCCCGTGGTGCTGCTGCCGGTGCAGATCCTGCTGGTGAACCTCGCCACAGACGGTTTGCCGGCGATCGCCCTCGGACTGGAGCCGCCGGAGCCGGATGTGATGCGCCGCCCGCCCCGCAAGCCGGATGAGAGCTTTTTTGCGGACGGCCTGCTGAGCCGGATCGTCTGGCGCGGCATCATGATCGGGCTGTGTACGCTCGGCTCGTTCAGCACGGCGCTGCGCTTCGGCGGCAGCCTGACGGAAGCCCGCACCGCCGCTCTCCTGACGCTCGTCCTGTCGCAGCTCATCCACGTCTTTGAGTGCAAATCGGAGCGCGGCACACTGCTGACCGTGCGCTATTTCTCCAACTATAAGCTGATCGGCGCCGTGCTGCTCTCCGCCGCCATGCTCGCAGCCGCGATCTGGCTCCCGTGGGCAGCAGGCATCTTCGGCACCGCGCCGCTCTACGGCAAGATCCTCTGGCAGGCGGTGGGCTTCTCCTTCGCCGTGCCGATCGTGACTTCGGTGGTGACGTATCGGAGGAAGAAGTAGCAGGAGATTTCGCCGTCTGCGGACGGCGACCAAGGGGCGCCGCCCCTTGGATCCCTGCAAGCTTTTTTTACGAAAAAAAAGCTTGAGCAAAAAAACGATCTTTGGCTTCTTTATGGAAAAACATCCCCCTGCTTCCACATCCGGAAACAGGGGGAATATTGTATATGCACCATCGTCTGAAGCACCGAAGAACTGCATTAGAGCATCCGAACGGATGCGACGTCCTAAGAAAAAACAGCATTGCCCCCCTTTGCCGAAAGGCATTGGGGGGCAAGCGATTATCAACGAAGTGCAGTTTCAATCTGCGAAGCAGGACGCCCGCCCGGGCTCCGGGCTTAATACATGCCGCCGGCAGGTACGGGGGGCATAGCCGGCTCCGGCTCCTTGATGTCAGCGACCAGGGACTCGGTGGTGAGCACCATCGCAGCCACGGAAGCGGCATTCTGGAGTGCAGAGCGTGTTACCTTGGTCGGATCAACGATACCGGCCTGGATCATGTCCACATAGGTCTCGTTGTATGCGTCGAAGCCATAGCCGACCTTGTCAGCGTTGACGATCTTGTCGATGATGACGCTGCCCTCGAGGCCTGCATTCAGAGCGATCTGACGCAGCGGAGCCTCCAGAGCGGTGCGGATGATCTGCGCACCGGTCTTCTCATCGCCGTCCAGCTCAGCAACGAGCTTCTCAACAGCCGGGATAGCATTGATCAGAGCAGTACCGCCGCCGGCAACGATGCCTTCCTCAACGGCAGCCTTGGTTGCAGCGAGTGCGTCCTCGATGCGGAGCTTCTTCTCCTTCATCTCGATCTCGGTAGCAGCGCCGACCTTGATGACAGCCACACCGCCGGAGAGCTTTGCCAGACGCTCCTGGAGCTTCTCACGGTCGAAATCAGAAGTAGCAGACTCGATCTGGGACTTGATCTGTGCAACTCTTGCCTGGATGTCCTCGGTAGCACCTGCACCGTCAACGATGATGGTGTTCTCCTTCTGGATAACTATCTGCTTAGCCTGGCCGAGCTGCTCTATAGTAGTCTCACTGAGCTCGAGACCGAGGTCTGCTGTGATGACCTCGCCGCCTGTGAGAGTAGCGATGTCCTTGAGCATTTCCTTGCGTC
>JAGADP010000270.1 GCA_017828885.1 Oscillospiraceae bacterium
ACAGGAGCCGCTTTAGCGGCGATGTGATAAGAAAAAACAGCGATGCCCCCTTGCGAAGCATTGGGGGCATGTGGTCGTTGAAATGGAGTACCGTAATTTGCGAAGCAACTCGCCAGCGCGGGCTCCGCGCTTATTTAATTGTCAATACCGAGAGGATGAACTGGTTCTCTTCCTCGGTGACGGCGGTCGCCGCGCCGTTCTCGTAGGTCACGCGCATGATGTAGGACACGGTATTGCCGGTGTTGGCGTCCTTATAGTAGTACTTGTACGCCTCCTCCATGCTGCCGACGGTATAGGACACGCGCAGCGGCTTGAAGCCGGTGTAGCTCTGGACGGCCGCAGGATCCATGCCTGCTGTGACGCCGGCGGGATCCACATGGGCGGATACCTTGACGCCGCTGCCGTACTTCTGGAGCTGGGCGTAATCATAGTAGCGGATGTCCGAGACGATGCCGTTTGTCTCGCCGACGTAGATGACCCACTGCGGGATCTTGACGCCGCTGACGGTCACGCTGCGCTTGCTCTCGTAGAGATACTTATAATCCCCGGCGACCTGGTTCACACAGGCGTACTGGGAGGCGTTCTCCAAAGTGATGTGTGCGTATTTCTGCGCAGTTTCGGCGCTGACACCGATCTGCTCCGAGAGCGTTTCGGCAAACTTGGCACCGTCATTGCGCCACTGGAACAGCTTGATCACGCCGAAGATGATGAGGCCGATCACCGCGATCGCCAGCACCACGATGCCGATGGCCTTGAACGAGATATGCCGTTTCGGCTTCGTTTCCTGCTCGTTGTCCTCTGTCTGATCCTTTTTGAGATCGACCTTCTGATTGTCTTCCATGAAAAACCCTCCTTATACTGGAATTATAATGTGATGAGCCCGCCGCTTAGCAGCTCCTGCGCTGCCAGGAGGACGGAGATCCTGCTGCTGTTGTAGCTGATGCCGCCCTGCATCCACGCCGCAAAGGGCTCGCGCAGGGGGCCATCCGCCGAAAGCTCGATGGATGCGCCGTTGGTGAAGGCGCCTGCCGCCATGATGACCTGATCGGTATACCCAGGCATATCCCACGGCTCCGGTGTGACATAGGCATCGACCGGGGAGCCCTTCTGGATGCCGCGGCAGAATGCGCAGAGGTTTTCTGCCGTCCGCAGCTCGACCGCCGTCACGATGTCGCCGCGCTGTGCATCCGCTGTGGGGCTGCACTTGAAGCCGAGCATGGTGAAGAGCTGTGAGGCAAAGACTGCGGTTTTCATCGCATTTTCGACGATGTCCGGTGCCATGAACAAGCCCTGGAACAGCTCCCGGTTCATGCCGAGCGTGCAGCCGACCTCCTTGCCGAGCCCGACGCAGGTCAGCCGGTAGGCGCATTTTTCCACGAGATCCGCACGCCCTGCGATATAGCCGCCCGTCCGGGCGATGCCGCCGCCGGCATTCTTGATCATCGAGCCGATGATGATGTCGGCACCGACGTCGAGCGGTTCCTGTGTTTCGACAAATTCGCCGTAGCAGTTGTCCACCATGATGATCGCATCCGGCGCACCGCGGCGCACGGCCTCGACGATCTGCGCGATGGTGTCGATCGTGAACGCCTCCCGCAGGGAATAGCCCCGGGAGCGCTGGATATAGGCGATCTTTGCCCCGGAGATGCGCTTCTCGATGGCTTCGAGGTCGGGCATCCCGTCATTCCGCAGGTCGATCTGGCTGTAGATCACGCCGAAGTCCTTCAGCGAGCCGTCCCCCGGCTTTCCCTGCAAGCCGAGTACGGGTTCGAGCGTATCATAGGGCTTTCCGGTGACGGCGACCATCCTGTCGCCCGGCCGGAGCACCCCGAACAGCGCCACGGTCAGCGCGTGGGTGCCGGATACGAAATTGTGCCGCACGAGCGCATCCTCGGCACCGAGCACCTGCGCCCAGACCTTGTCGAGGACATCCCGTCCGAGGTCGCCGTAGCCGTAGCCGGTGCTCGCCCCGAAGCAGGCCTCACTGACGCGGTTGTCCGCAAATGCCCGGAGCACCTTGGCGGCGTTGTGACGTGCCGTCTCCTCGATGCGTGCAAATGTCGCCGCACAGGCGTTTTCCGCTTCCTCGCCGAGCTTGGCAAGGCGCGGGTCGATCGCAAAATAATCAAGCATTCCCATTGTCCAAAAGTCCCTTCGTGATCTGATCCTTTTCATCGGCCGTCCGTTCGAGGACGAATTCCGTCTCCTCCACGGTGAAGCCGATCTCCCGGTAAAAGCTCTCCCGGATGTCGAGTGCATAGAGCACCGCCTGCTTGTCAAACTGTGCCAGCCAGAGCGCCAGCCAGCGCAGGAAGCTCCGTGCATGGCCGAGGCCGCGTGCTTCCGGCAGTGTTGCCACCTCGCCGACGAGCACATGGTTGTCGATGTCGAACATGATGGTCGCCGTCGTGCTGCCCTTGTAGGTGAGCACATGGCTCACGCCGTGGCGGCAGCGGTGCGAGGTATCCGTATACCAGAGAGCATAGTCCTGCAGATTCGGGAAGCCCGCCTGCAAGATGCGGTACACCTCATCGAGGGAGGGGTTCATCTCCACATAGTCCTCCACCGAGGCCGCCTCCGGATCCGGCTGGAGCCCGAAGGTCGTCCGGTGCAGCGAGGTATACTCCGGCAGCAGCGCATCGAGCTTGGCGCGCACCGGCTCATTGCATTCCACGCGGAAGGGCGCGTGCATCCGGATGAATGCCGCTAAGTCCTCCGCCTCGCTCTCGGCTGCATTGACGATGAGGATGGTGCTGTTGAACACGAGCAGCACGCCCTCCTCCCCGACTGCAAAGAACTGGCAGAAGGGATAGTCCAGCCCGTAGGCCTTGTACATCGAGAACATCTTCCGCCCGCGCCATGTCTTGCGGAGCAGATAGGTGTTCAGGTCACACTCCTTTGTGATTTGTCGTATCATGGGTAATTTCTCCTGTTCAGGGGAAGTTTGTGTTTCTTGGGCAAGTCACCGATGAGCTGCCCCCTCCAACCCGCTTTTCATTTTGGATACTATAAAAACGATGCGGGTGCAGGGCGGTCACCGCCCTGCCGAGGGAGGTTTAGGAGGGGCGAGCAGCCCCTCCTGAGTCGGCGTTAGCCGACAAAGGCTTTACTCGGGAAACAGATGCCGCTTCTTGTACATGGAATCCACTTCGGTGATGGGTCGGATGACCTTGCAGGGGTTGCCTGCGGCTAAGACGCCCGCCGGGATGTCCCGGATGACGACGCTCCCCGCGCCGATCACACTGCCGGCACCGATGGTCACGCCGCCGCAGACGGTCACGTTCCCGCCGAACCAGCAGTCGTCCCCGATGGTGATGGGGGCGCCGTATTCGTAGTCATACAGGCTCCCGTCCTCGCGGCATTTCTGCCGGCGCTCCTCCGCGATCAGAGAATGCAGCGGGGTGAGCAGCGAACAGTTCGGGCCGAAGAAGACGTCATTCCCGATCGTCACCGGACAGGTGTCCAGGATCGTCAGGTTGAAGTTGGAAAAGCAATTCCTGCCGAACGACGTAAATTCGCCGTAATCGACATAAAGCGGCGAGGACAGATATGTCCCCTCCCCGAGATGCGGGAACAGCGCGTGCAAAATCTCACTGCGGCGCTCCTCCTCGTCCTCGAATGTGCTGTTGAACTGCTGCCAGAGCTTGTGCGCCCGGAGCCTTTTTTCCATCAGCACCGGATCGGCCGGGTCATAGACCATGCCGCGGATCATTTTCTCGAGCTCGGTCATACTTCCGCCTCATGCAGACGGCTGAGCATCGCCTGTGCCAACTGCAAACTCTGCTCCATATCGCTCACCTGCGCCACGGTATAGGGCGTGTGCAGATAGCGGCACGGGATCGAGATGGCGAGCGTTTTCGCGCCCTCTCTCGTCTGGGAAACGGAGCCGGCATCGTTGCCGCCGGCAATGCGGGTCTTGGTCTGGCAGGGGATGCCGAGGCGCTCGGTTTCCTCAAAAGCCGCGCGGTACAGCCCCTTGTCATAGATCGTCCGTCTGTCCATGAACGGCACCACAGGGCCGCCGCCGAGCTTGCAGACGGCTGCATCGCCCTCCACGCCGTCAAGATCTGCCGCCGTGGTCGTCTCCAAGATGAGCGCCGCCGCCGGATCCACGGCAAAGGCTGCCATTTTGGAGCCCCGCAGGCCGACTTCCTCCTGTACGAAGAAGCAGAACCACGTATCATAGGGGATCTCCCCCGAAAGCATGCACAGCATCGCTGCACAGCCGAAGCGGTCGTCGATCGCCTTCGAGGTCACGCGCCCGCCGCCGAGCTCTGTCCATTCGCTATGGAAGCAGACGGATGCGCCGGGCTGTACGAGCTTGCTCGTTTCCGCAAAGCTCCTTGCGCCGAGGTCGAGCCGCAGATCGCGCATCGCGGGCTTTTTGTCCTTGGCATCGCCCTTGAGCTTGTGGATGGGTATCGCGCCGATCACGCCGAGCCCTACGCCCGGAACGTGCACCGCTCTGCCGATGACCGCATCGGCATCCACGCCGCCGACGGCATCGACCGTACACAGGCCGTCCTTCTGGACATCCGTGATGATGAGCCCGACTTCATCCATGTGCGCACCGATCAGCACGGTGTGCTTTGCGGGGGCCTTGCCTTGTTTATGTACAAGGAGCAAATCACCAATTTTTTTAGAGGTAAAATCTATTGGCTTATAATGCCAGCTGCTACAGTCTTCACTGTAGTCAGTATTTATCTGACAACCGTTAGACTGCCGTTTGACTATGCAACAATGATACGTTCCACTACAATGGCCGTTATCATCGTGTTGTTCCTTCAGAGGTTAAATCTGAAATCCAGATTGTTTTACTTTATAGGGGAGTACACATGGGAAATCTTTTTAACACATCAGCTTATAATTA
>JAGADP010000271.1 GCA_017828885.1 Oscillospiraceae bacterium
TCGCCGTAACGGGCATAGAGACCCGCCGCAGCGCCCACAAAGGCTGCATTGTAGTCGATCGTGACCTCGTTGAGGATCCAGTCATTGGTGGTATCGCTGTGGTTGTCATCCTTGCCGGGGCCGCCGACGAGTGCGCCCCAGAGCACATGCTTATGCTCGGCGGGATCCTCTGCCATCGTCAGACCGGATGCCGCACGGTGATGCGGGAAGCGGACGGAGTTCTCGGAGAAGCCGACCACATAGCAGCGTTCGAGCGGGTTGTCACCGAGGAGATACTCCATCTGTCCGACTGCCCAGTCGGAGAAGTAGTAGTCCGGGTGCGAGGGCTTATAGAGATCCTTGCCGTTCTGGTATTTGTCATAGACGAGCGCCGTGAACTGCGCCGCCGTGTTATAGCGGGCAGAGCCCCACTGGTCGAGCCAGAAATAGCCCGCCGGGGTGATCTTGCCGACCTCGCCGTCGATGCGGGCGTTGATGCCTTTGGCAGACATTTCCCAGAAGTTGAGCACTTCATATTGCCCACGCCCGATGGCAACACGGCATTCCTCACAGACCTCCGGATAGATGTCCTGGATCAGACCGTAGACGATGCCCACGCCGTTCCACATGTCGTTCCAGCAGAGCACGTAGCCGGGCGGCGCATAGTAATCCATGTAGGGAAGCGCCTCTTCGAGGTACCAGTGATCCTCGGTGATGAGATAGAGCCAGCCTGCCGCAAAGCAGTAGTCATCCTCCCACTTCGAGGAGGTGTAAAAGCTCGCAGGGCCGTCTGCACCGGCACCGACCTTCTTCTCATTGGCCGCCGCAAAGTTGAAGAGCGCCTTCGCGTAGTCAAGGCACTTCTCGGCATACTTCTTGTCGGTGTCCTTGAAATTGTAGTAGTTGATGGCAAGACAGGCTGCCGCTTCGGCGACATCATCCGTGGTCGGAAGGTCGGCCGTTGCAAAGAAGGCAGGGCGTGCCATAGCGTCGATCTCGGGCGACTGCCAGTATTTGTGGTCGATGGCACCGTCGCCGACCTGATAGCAGAAGGCGATCACATCGCCGCTGTCATCGCGGAAGGTCGAGCGCATGAAATAGTCGCAGAAATAGCGGCAGATGGTCTCGACATGCGTATCCTGACCGGTCTCCTTGTAGGCATCCCGGAACTCGTAATACCCCCACGACACCACAGAGCCCGCATACGCCTCCGGGAGACCGAATTTCACATGGTCGCCCGCATCGTGGAAACCGCCGGAAACATCGACGTAGCCGTCGCCGTCCGGGTCGAGGATGTCCTTGTACTGCTTGATGAAGGCGGCGGAGAGGTTCGTGCCTATCTCCTGCTCGTCCATCGGTACGAGCGGGACTTTTGCATCGCAGACATGGCAGTTGCCGCGCCACGGGAGCAAGGTATTGTCCGCCACGCCCGTGCCGCACATGTTGGCGTCGTAGAAATACATGGAGTATTGCAGGAGCTTTGCCCAGTTGGCGTCCACCTCGGCATAATCCACTTCGTTCGGGACAGCCGTGGCACCCGCCGGGACGTTCGGCAGGGAAACGAGCGCCGTGACAGCACCGATCAGCAGCGCCGCAAGTTTTTTCGCTTTCATTTGGATACTTCCTTTCTTATAGGATCGACTGCTACAGGCAGCGGTGAAGTTGCTTAGATGCCGGCAGAAAAACCGGTACGTTCTCTTTCATTATAGCACATTTATCTGGCGGATGCAAGCCTATTTGCATCGTTTGCGCAAGACAAAAGCGCCCCCATTCCGGGAGCGCTTTGCTGTTCTATGTGATCATGCGGAGCATTCAGGTACAGCGACCGGCTCTGTGATCTTGTCAATGATGAGGTATTTCTTGTTGAACTCCTCCGGCGTGATAAAGGTCGGAACCATCTCATGCAGCGCCTGGATGGCAGCACGATCGTTGTTTTGCAGCGATGCATCGCGCAGCCGCCGCAGATCTGCGATAAACTGCTCGGGATCAATGTCGATCTGCTTGCCGATAAAGATGAGCTTGTTCTTGGTCTTTTGCAGCCCCTCTTCATCCATCAGCAGTTCTTCCTTGATCTTTTCACCCGGCCGCAGTCCGGTGAATTCGATCTTCACATCCTGATATGGCACCTTTCCGTACATGCGGATCAGATTCTCGGCAAGTGTCACGATCTTGACGGGCTTGCCCATATCCAGGACGAAGATCTCACCGCCATGTGCAATGGCAGCGGCCTCCATTACAAGGCTCACAGCCTCGGGGATGGTCATGAAGTAGCGGATAATATCCGGATGGGTAACAGTGACAGGTTTGCCCTGCTCGATCTGGCGTCTGAACTTGGGGATGACAGAGCCGTTGGAGCCGAGTACGTTGCCGAACCGCGTGGTGACAAATTCAGTCGATTCATTGGACTGCTGTGCAAGGTACTGAACGATCATCTCACAGCAGCGCTTGGAAGCACCCATGACATTGGTGGGGTTGACCGCCTTGTCCGTGGAGATCATGACGAATTTCTCGACCTTGTGGAACTGCGCGAGAGTCGCGGTGTTGAATGTACCGATCACGTTGTTCTTGATTGCTTCCATCGGGCTTTCTTCCATCAGCGGTACGTGCTTGTGCGCGGCTGCATGGAATACGATGTCAGGCTTGAACTCTGTGAATAGCTGGTTCATACGGTAGTAATCACGGACAGATGCGATGCGCACTTCAA
>JAGADP010000272.1 GCA_017828885.1 Oscillospiraceae bacterium
CGGCTCGCCTCTCTGGGCGTCCGCAGCATGGGTGAGCTGGCGCGGCTGTCCGAATACGGCGAGGATCGGCTCTATAAGCTGTTCGGCGTGAACGCGGAAACGCTCATCGACCACGCCTGGGGCTGGGAGCCCTGTACGATGGCGGCGATCAAGTCCTATCAGCCGGCAAGCCACAGCATCTCACAGGGACAGGTGCTCCCCAGGGCATACTCCGCCGAACAGGGACGCCTGATCTGCCGGGAGATGACCGATCAGGTGGTGCTCGAGCTGGTTAGCAAGCGGCTCGTCACCGACCAGATCGTGCTCCACATCTGCTATGACCACACGGGGATACCGGAGGACTACAAGGGCGATCTGGTACAGAACCACTACGGCCGAACGACGCCGAAGCCTGTCCACGGCTCCGTCAACCTCGGCAGCCACATCTCCTCATCCCGTCGGATCATCGAGGCCGTCATGGGGCTCTATGACCGGATCGTGGATCCGGAGCTTTCTGTGCGGCGGCTGAATATCACCGCCAACCATGTGCTCCCCGAATCGGATGCTGCCGAACAGCCGGTGCAGTACAGCCTGTTCGACGATTTCGAGGCACTCGAACGCAAACGGCAGCAGGAGCAGTCCGCCATGCAGCGGGAGCGCCGCCTCCAGGAGGCCGTGCTGCGGATCAAGGGAAAATACGGCAAAAACGCCATTCTCAAAGGCATGAACTTCGAGGACGGCGCCACGGCCAGAGAACGCAATGCGCAGGTAGGAGGTCATCGGGCATGAAGGACAGCTTTGCGGATATTATCAGCCACCCGCATTTCAGCTCTACCAAGCGGGCGCATATGTCGATGGCGAGCCGTGCCGCGCAGTTTGCGCCCTTTGCGGCACTGACCGGCTTCGATGACGAGATCAGCGAGACAGCACGTCTGACCGACGAGCAGCACGAACTCACGGAGGACGAGGCCGCCTTGCTGAATGAACAGCTCCATACCCTTCTGGAAATCGCGCATCAGAAGCCGCTTGTCACGGTCGTCTGCTTCCGGCCGGATCCGCTGAAGCCCGGCGGCGCCTATGTGACCTATACCGGGCATTTCCGCTACCTGAACGAGGCGGAGATGCGGCTCGAGTTTGCGGAGGGACAGAGCATCGCGCTCGCAGATGTTGTGGCGATCCTGCATATCCTCGTGCAGGACAGTCGCTTATAGAAATACCATAGTAACAATTTTAACATTTTATCCATTGCTTTCCGTGCAGAAATCGTATATAATAGATATAATAGTGAAATAGAAGAAGTGATGTTAGATAAGATAAGCAAAACGGGGGTATTTCTATGAATGCTGAGCGAGAGTTGAAATTCTATAAACTATACGAGAAGCTTGCCTCTCTGACACAGATCGTCAACCAGAAGTTTGAAACGGCCGAGATCGAAACGATCCTGGGCGAGCTCTCCGAGATGTTCCGGCTTTCCAAGGGCATCACACATTTCTACCGGAATCCCGCTGAGGAACAGCGCGGCGAGGGTGAAGTCATGATCTCCTACGATACTGGTAAAGGCGGTGTGCCTGTCCATACCGTGACATTCGTCACACGGCTGATGTCCATTACCACCATGACGGTCTACATGACCGAGGATGTGGAGCCCCTGACGGAGGAGGAGCTGTTCAAGGTGGATCTCGCCATGCGGACGACGCTGGCCTTCATCAGCCGGAACCGTCTACAGGTCATAGCAGAGGAGCTCGCGTTCTTTGATGATGTGGGCTACCGCAATATCCGCAGCTTTTTCCGGTATCTGACGTGGAAAAGCCAGCCGGGTGATCTGGACGGAAAGATCGCGCTCAACTACAACATCCGGCATTTCGCGCTGGTGAACGAGGAATACGGCCGTGAGGGCGGCGACATGGCGCTCCGCAATCACTACAAGCACATTGATAATATCATCGGCAAGACCGGCATGGTCGCTCGGCTCGGCGGTGATGCGTTCGTCTGCATCTGCAACCAGACAGATCTGCCTGAGATCCTTGAATTCCTGAACGATGCAGTGGTACTGGTGAACCCCAACGGCCAGACTGTCCGTCTGTCGGCGTGTGCCGGTGTGTTCCAGATACCTGACGGCTTTGTCGTTCATAACCCGAACGACATCATGGGCAAGATCCTGCATGCCTATCAGATCGCCAAGATCGGCATCCAGGGAAATATCGTATTCTATTCGGACATGCTGCTGACCGACAAGGAGCGCTCCAAGCGAATCCTGAAAATGTTCCCGGAAGCGCTGCAAAACGGCGAATTCCACGTATTCTATCAGCCGAAGGTCAACACCCTGACCAACGAGATCTGCGGCGCTGAGGCACTCTGCCGGTGGTTCCACGACGGAAAGATCATCCCGCCGATGGACTTCATCCCCGTGCTCGAGGAGACCAACGAGATCTGCCAGCTCGATTTCCACATGCTCGACCAGGTGTGCGGTCACATCCGCAGATGGCTCGATGAGGGCAAGCGCGCTGTGCGTGTTTCTGTAAACCTGTCCCGGCGGCACATGACAAACCCGAGTCTGGTAGAGTCGATCATTGCCATCATCGACAAGCACAATGTGCCGCATGAGTACATCGAGATCGAGCTGACCGAAACGACCACGGATGTGGAGTTCAAGGAGCTCCGGCATGTTGTGGAGGCGCTCCAGGCACAGAATATCTGCACCTCCGTCGATGATTTCGGCATGGGCTACTCCTCGCTGAACCTCATCCGCGTAGTTCCGTGGAATGTGCTGAAGGTCGATCGTATCTTCCTGCCGGTGGATGACGAATCTATGGAGAGCGCACGCAGCGTCATGTTCCGCCATGTTATCGCGATGGCAAAGGAGCTTGGTCTGGAATGTATCGTGGAGGGTGTGGAAACACCCGCGCAGCTTGCAATGCTGCGGCAGATCGGCTGCGAACAGGCGCAGGGCTATCTGTTCGATAAGCCGCTGCCCCTCGAGGAATTTGAAAAACGCCTTGATATGGTCAGATATACGCTGAATGATTAAAAGAGACCCGGCTTTTGCCGGGTCTCTTTTTATGGGAGAGTATCTTATACCTGAATGTCAAGCGTCGTGCGGTACTGGTTCTTCCGCGCCAGCCGTCTCTCCTTGATGAAGCGGTTCAGGCGGCAGTAACCCATCCACAGTAGCAGCAGCCCGAATACCACAGGCCATGCTGCAAAAACGATCTCGCCCCACAGCAGGAGCGCAAGCTCGAATGCACGCAGCCTTGCGGCATTCTCCCAATAGGGATAGGACACGCTGTCCGGGATGATGACCATGTCCGCGAGGTGCGTCGCCGTCTTCCAGCGCTGTTCGAGGGAATACCGGCCGGTGTTCTGGA
>JAGADP010000273.1 GCA_017828885.1 Oscillospiraceae bacterium
ATGGTCTTGAGGGTGTCATAGTCGATCTCGATGTCGGCGAGAGAAGCCGGGATGCATCCGCCGGAAGGTCCGCCGGTCTGGGCGGCCTTGAACTTCTTGCCGTTCGGGATGCCGCCGCCGATCTCCTCGATAACTTCGCGGAGGGTGGTACCCATCGGAACCTCTACGAGGCCGGTACGGCTGATCTTGCCGCCGAGTGCGAATACCTTGGTGCCCTTGGACTTCTCGGTACCCATGCCGGCGAACCAGTCAGCACCCTTCAGGATGATCTGCGGGATGTTGGCGTAGGTCTCAACGTTGTTGAGGATGGTCGGCTTCTGGAACAGACCCTTTTCAGCCGGGAACGGAGGTCTCGGACGGGGCTCACCGCGGTTGCCCTCGATGGAGGTCATCAGCGCAGTCTCCTCGCCGCAGACGAAGGCGCCGGCACCCAAACGGATCTCGATATCGAAGCTGAATTTCGATCCCAGGATGTTGTCCCCCAGAACGCCCAGTTCTCTTGCCTGCTTGATGGCAATTTCCAGACGCTCTACAGCGATCGGATACTCTGCACGGACATAGATATAGCCCTGGGTAGCACCGATGGCATAGCCTGCGATGGCCATAGCTTCGAGTACAACATGCGGATCGCCCTCAAGTACGGAACGATCCATGAATGCACCCGGGTCGCCCTCGTCGGCGTTGCAGCATACATACTTCTGGTCAGCATCCGGAACGATGGTGCGGGCCAGCTTCCACTTCATACCGGTCGGGAAGCCGCCGCCGCCTCTGCCGCGGAGACCGGAATCGAGGATCGTCTGGATAACATCCTCGGGAGTCATTTCCTTGATGACCTTGGCAAGAGCCTGATAGCCGTCCTTGCCGATGTACTCGTCGATGTTCTCAGGGTTGATGGCACCGCAGTTTCTCAGAGCTACACGGTGCTGCTTCTTGTAGAAGCTGGTCTCGTTCAGACCCTTGATCTTGTCGCCGTCAACGGTCTCGTTGTAGAGCAGCTCCTTGACAGGGTTGCCGTTTACAAAGTGCTCCTGCACGATCTGCGGGATGTTCTCCGCAGAGATACGGGAATCGAATGCACCGGACGGATATACGATCATGATCGGGCCGAGTGCGCACAGACCGAAGCAGCCGGTCTTTACGACCTGGATCTTATCGGTCAGGCCTGCCTTCTCGATCTCCTCACGCAGTACGCGCTCGATCTCCGGGGAACCGGAAGAGGTACAGCCGGTACCGCCGCAAATCAGTACTTGTCTCTCGTACTTGCTCTTTGCTTCCGTGGAGCCGACATTTCTCAGTTCGAGCTCAGGACGCATCTCGTCACGAATCGCCTGGATTTCCTGCAACGATTTCATGTATAGTTTCCTCCTTGTTATGTAATCTGCCGGCATGAGCCGACACGGCTTTTATTCGTATTTTGCCAGAATGTCCTTGATCTGATCCACTGTCAGACGGCCGTAAACATCCTCGTTGACAGTCATGACAGGTGCCAGACCGCATGCGCCGATGCAGCGGCATGCCTCAAGAGAGAACTTACCGTCGGCAGTGCACTCACCGCCGCCGATCTCGAGGATCTCCTGGAGCTTGTCATAAATGTCGCCGGAGCCCTTTACATAGCAAGCAGTACCGAGACAGACAGAGATGTTGTACTTGCCCTTCGGATAGAGCGAGAACTGTGCATAGAACGTCACGACGCCGTAGATCTTCTCCATCGGGATCTCCATCTCGTCGGAAATGATCTTCTGCACCTCGATCGGCAGATAGCCGTAGATCTTCTGTGCCTCCTGAAGAACCGGCATCAGAGCGCCCTGCTGATCCTTGAGTTCAGCGATGACACCAAGCAGCTTTGCCTTCTGCTCTTCGGTACCATTGAAGGGAACCGTTTTCTTAGTAGCCATTGTGTAACCTCCCAGTTTAGTTTGCATGTCCCCGATCCGGGCATAAAAATACAGCCTGCAACGATGGCATACATGCTTATTACAATTATAGCATATCTATCAATAAAAGTCTATCCGCAATGTAAACCAAGGCCAAGCTTTATTTTTGTTAAATTTGTATAATTTTATCAATTTTTATCGTTTTAAAGCACCAATTCATCCGTGATTCTGCTGTTGAATGTCGCTTTTTTACAGGATTCGGCATACACATTGCACAAGTCGCTATATTTCTACCGATAAAGCATTATCGGTCTATTGTTTAAACTGCCGGAAATGCGTTTGGGAGCTGGAAAATGTGCAACTTATCAGCCGAGGGGAGCGCACGTTCGCTTCGCTCCGTACGCTCTGGGGGGGCGGGGCTGCGGCTGCGACTGCTTTTTCCTTCAACTACAGCACGTTACATATCCAACGACATCCCAGGCATATGGCGGTGAAGCCTTCGACCATGCAGCGATCATCTCCGCCGTTATAATTCAGCTTTCCCGTGGAATAGCGCACCGTGATCGTATCTCCGGGCGAAGTATCAGCGATCGGGATGGTGATGGTATACAGTCCATCGGGTTCAATCACGGTGTTATCATCACGGTGTTATCATCAAGGTGCATATGCTCAAAGCCGAACGTGAAAGTCACAGCCGAGCCCTTCTTTATCGAAAACGGCATTAGTTCGCCATTTTTCAACACCTCAATATGACCGAACGGCGTCACAAATCTCGTAGTTTTTTGTTCCTGCATCATTCTTCCCCTTACAAAGAAACATGGAGCGCCCAAACGCTCCATGCCTTATGTCTATCAATACTCAAACTGCCCGTTGCCGACGAACTCGCAGACGAGCGAATCCGGGGTGATGAACTCCTTGTCGAGCGGCTCGGTCGCCTCGAGGAATTCGAGCATCTCCTGCACAAGCGGGTGATCCGTCATCGTCCGAAAGGCCTCGATCAGGAAAGGCTTGTAGGCGCTGATCTCATACGCCATGAACGTATCCACGTCGTAGTCCGAGCGGTGCTTGTAGGGCATGATGTACTTGTTCTCGCCGGCTTCCACACTCTCGAACATGCCGAGCGTATCCGCGAACGTGCGCTTGCGGAAGTGCATATCCCGCACCAGACGCCGCATCAGGCGGATGCGCGAGGGATGTAGCGC
>JAGADP010000029.1 GCA_017828885.1 Oscillospiraceae bacterium
CGAGATCAGCGACATGCTGAAGCGCCTGAACATCGAGAGCAAGTTCATCGGCGGTCTCCGCTCTACGGATGAAGCCACCGTGGACGTTGTCAAGAGGGTGCTGGCCGGCAAGGTCAACAAGGAGCTCGTCTCCCTGCTGGGTCTGAACGGCGGCACGGCCATCGGTATGTGCGGCCTCGATGAGCAGATGCTCACCGCAGAGCGCGCCTATGGCCCGAACAACGAGGACTTAGGCTTTGTGGGCAACATCACCAAGGTCAATGCCAAGCCCATCCGGGATGCGCTCGACAACGGCGTGATCCCCGTCATCGCCACCGTGGCAAGTGATGCCAACGGCCAGGCATATAATGTCAATGCTGATACGGCAGCAGCCCGCATCGCTGCGGAGCTCGGTGCCGAGAACCTCATCCTCATGACCGATATTGCCGGTCTTCTGCGTGACAAGGACGATCCGTCCACCCTCATCCAGGAAGTCAATGTCAGCGAGGTGCCGTTCATGAAGCGCCGCGGCATCATCTCCGGCGGCATGATCCCGAAGATCGACTGCTGCGTGGAGGCTGTGCGACGAGGCGTGAAGAAGACCGTCATCATCGACGGCAGAGTGCCGCACTCCATCCTCATTGAGATCCTCTCCAACGAGGGCATCGGTACGATGTTCCGATGATCTGGCTGATACGGCTTGTGCCGGCGGTGATCGCAGTCATCTGCATCATTCTGGCATTCGTGCCGGGGCACCGGGGCAAAATCGACCATCCCGCCGCTGCAAAGGGCGAAGTGGTCGGAACACGCACCCAGAGGATCAACCGCCACGGCAACGAGGTCACGGCCTGTGCGCCCGTTGTCCGGTATCGGACGGAACAAGCCGAGATCACGGCGGCAAGCCGGGATTATGTGCCCGAGTGGCAGTATAACTATCACTACGGGGATGCGGTAGAGGTCACCTACAATACCCAGCAGCCTGACCTGTTCGTCATGCGGCCGGATACGCACCTGCGGAAGACCATCCTGCTGACGATCGGCATCGGTACACTGATCGCCGGTGCGGCGCTGTGGGTGAAGGATTACTTGAATTAACGCAGCACTTGCTGCAAATACCATACGGAAAGTGAAGGGTATTCTGATGAACACAATTGAACAGACGAACGCCCACATCATGGGGACATACGGCAGAAGTGATGTGGTGCTTGACCACGGCAGCGGTGCGACCATCGAGGATGCCGAGGGTAAAAGCTATATTGATTTCGGCAGCGGCATCGGCACCTCCTCGCTCGGATTCTGCAATCCGGCGTGGGCGGATGCGGTTTGCGCACAGGCTCGGAAGGTGCAGCACACCTCCAACCTGTTCTATCACCAGCCGCAGGCGGATCTTGCCGAGAAGCTCTGCAAGATGAGCGGCTATTCCAAGCTGTTTTTTGGCAACAGCGGCGCAGAAGCCAATGAATGCGCCATCAAGATCGCCAGAAAGTACAGCTATGACAAGCATGGAAAGGGACGCCAGACCATCATCACGCTGGTGAATTCCTTCCACGGCCGGACGATCACGACCCTTTCGGCAACGGGGCAGGATGTCTTCCACGACTTCTTCTTCCCGTTCACAGAGGGCTTCAAGTATGTGAAGGCCAATGACATCGCCGATCTGCATGAAAAGCTCGATAATACCGTCTGCGGCATCATGATCGAGTATGTACAGGGCGAGGGCGGCGTCATGGCGCTCGAGCAGAGCTTCGTGGACGAGATCCGGAAGATCTGCGACGAGAAGGACATCATCATGATCGCCGATGAAGTCCAGACCGGCATCGGCAGAACCGGCACACTCTTTGCCGGCGAGCAGTTCGGTGTGCAGGCAGATGTGACGACAGCAGCCAAGGGCCTTGGCGGCGGTTTGCCGATCGGTGTATGCCTTGCCAATGAGAAATGCGCAGATGTCCTGGGCAAGGGTGCCCACGGCTCGACCTTCGGCGGAAACCCTGTGGTCTGCGCCGGCGCCATCGAGGTGCTCAATACCCTCGCAGCACCCGGCATGATGGAGGAGATCCGCGAAAAGAGCGCATGGCTGCGGGAAAAGCTGTCAGCCCTCGATGAGGTGGAGGCAGTTACAGGTCTTGGCCTGATGATCGGTATCTCTCTCAGGACGAAAAAAGCACCGGATGTTTTAAAGGCCTGTCTGGATAAGGGACTGCTTGTCCTGACTGCCAAGGATCGTGTCAGACTGCTGCCGCCGCTCACCATTTCTCGTGACGAGCTGGAGGCCGGTGCCGCCATTCTCTGCGAGGTATTGGAGGGATAATATGGAACTGATGGTCATTCCCAAGGGGTCAGGCAAATATGCCATGACTGATGAGAAGGACAGAAAAATCTATACCGTCAACAAAAAGCGAAAGCTGATCGGTAATCCCATTACAACTCTGCACGATGCAAGCGGCTATGTACTGTATTCGATGGTACGAACGGCCAGCGGCAAGAAGCCGTCGTTTGACATTACCTTCAATGAAGCGCATTTTCTGGATGCGCTGTGCAAATCCCTCTACGTCGATCCCACCATCACATTCACCGGCCCCGGCGGCGAGTATATGCTCAGGGGCAAGAACTGGAATGACCTCACGCTGACAAAGGGCGATGAAGTCATCGGTTCGCTCAAGACGGAGAAGCAGGCGAATGGTGACCCGCTCTACCGTCTGATCGTAGAGGATAAGAAGTTTGATGATTTCATACCGCTGTTTGCAGTCGTGGCAGACAAGTGCTTTAACGGATAATTACAGGAGGAAAAACGATGAAACATTTACTGAAAATTCTGGATCTCAGCCAGCAGGAGATTTTTGATATTCTGGATCTTGCAGACAAGCTCAAGTACCAGACCAAGCACAACATCCCGCACCCGATCCTGCAGGGCAAGACCCTCGGCATGATCTTCCAGAAGGCTTCCACACGGACAAGAGTGTCGTTTGAGACCGGTATGTACCAGCTCGGCGGCTATCCGCTGTTCCTCTCCGCCAATGATCTCCAGATCGGCCGCGGTGAGCCTGTACAGGATACCGCACGGGTACTGTCCCGCTACCTCGACGGCATCATGATCCGCACCTCCGCCCAGAAGGAAGTAGAGGATCTGGCTGCCTACGGCTCTATCCCGATCATCAACGGCCTGACGGACTTCTGCCACCCCTGCCAGGTGCTGGCTGACCTGCTCACCATCCGCGAGTATAAGGACACGTTTGACGGCCTGAAAATGTGCTACATCGGCGACGGCAACAACATGGCGAACTCTCTGATCGTCGGCGGTCTGAAGGTCGGCATGGAGGTCGCTGTGGCCTGCCCGAAGGATTATCATCCGGATCCGCAGGTCATGGAGTTCACCAAGGGCTATGACTGCTTCTCCATCACCGATTCGCCGCTCGAGGCTGCTGCCAACGCAGACGTGCTCATCACGGACGTTTGGTCTTCCATGGGTATGGAGGCCGAGATCGAAAATCGCAAGAAGGCGTTCAAGGGCTATCAGATCAACGATGACGTGATGGCTGCTGCGCATGCAGACGCAATGGTTCTGCACTGCCTGCCGGCTCACCGCGAGGAAGAGATCACGACCAAGGTATTCGAGGCACACGCTGCCGAGATCTTTGACGAGGCAGAGAACCGCCTGCACGCCCAGAAGGCAGTCATGGTCAAGCTCATGATGCCTGATGCGGAGTAATTCTATATTAATAGTATTAGCCGCACCCCGCCGAAAAAGGCGGGGTGCGGTGTTTTTTACTGTGAACATGCAGCAGATAGCGCAAACGATTTGGGGGTAGAAAGCGCAAAAGTAGGTACTTTTAACAAATCGGAATTTTTTTGAAAAAAAGCGTTGACAAATAGAAAATCATGTGGTATAATAAATAAGTCGTCAGGCGAGAACGTTAAAAATGACGCAAACAAGCCAAAGACACTGCATCTTGAAAACTGAACAATACAAGAAAAGGCAAGAAAAACTGGAACCCTTGTTGATTCTTAAGAATCAATATGAAAAGTCAGACAAGACTATAAAACACGAACAGTAATTGCGAGCGATTCGCAATGAGACAGATTTTTAAATCAGGTAAAACTGGTTTGGAGATACA
>JAGADP010000274.1 GCA_017828885.1 Oscillospiraceae bacterium
AGCCGTCGGCTTCCGTCTTTGCAGCAGCGAACCAGTCGGGGGCGCTGAATGCTTCGGTGAAGTCGATGGCATAGTCCTTTTGCAGGGCATCCGTGCAGGCTTGGAGCTTCTCATAGGCAGTCTGCGCTTCCTGGTAGCTTCCGGGCAGCGGGCGCTGCATCGCATCGGCAAGCGCCGGGGTCTGGAGCTTGGCGAGGGTCTCCCGGATGGCTGATGTTCCCTGCAAGCAGCGGTCGAGCTTGTCGAAATCGCTCTTATCCGCCTGCCAGAGGGCGCCGAACACGCCTGTCAGCTGGCTGTCTGCACCGGTGAGCTTCTGGCGCTGTTCGGTCAGGGCGACGAGCTCATCACAGACGGCAAGGAAGTTCTCCTTCGTCACGGCACCGGCATTTCTGGCATGTAGCTGCAAGGACTTGACGATCTTGCCGCTGCCGAGCATCTTCGGGAGGAACCACTTCTGCTCATTCTCCTTCCACTGGAGCCGGACAGCGGAGGCATCCACCGCAAGCACGGTCTTTTCAAAGCGCTCGAGCACCTTGGCTTCCATCTGCTGGTACTGGCGACCCTCGCCGAGGAGCGTTTGCAGGTCGGCGCTTCGGGTGACGGCGGGGGCATTGGCGGTAAGCTGGGTCGGGAGGTATTCCCCGCTGCGGGCAAGGCCGAGCATGCTCAGGATGCCGCTATAGGACGCATGATCCGTGCAGCCCGTGAGCTGCATCTCCTGTAAGAGCTTCCGGTAGCTGTCACTTGCTTCGGGAAGCAGGCTGCGGAGCTGTTCTGCGGCCTTTTTGAAGGCATCGCGGGTGTTGATGTCGTAGGCAGTCCGGCGATAGTGCTTCAAAGGCGAGCTCTGGTAGCCGCCGATCTCCTTGCCGGCTGCGATGACGCGGCTCAGGCTGTCGAGCACGGCCTGATGGGCTTCGGCGGAGGTCTTTTCGGGATAGTCTGCATCGAGGGTGATGCAGTTTTTGTATTCGCTCAGGGATTCGTAGACGGTGATCGCCTCATAGAGCGACATGCCGATGGGCTGCGGCTCGTGGAGCGCGGTCATGATCTCGTTGAGGGCGGCTCTGCGGCGTTTCAGCTCGTCGGCGGTGCGCTGGTACTCCTCGGGAGACTTGACGTGCCCGATGGCGAGCGTCTGCTCGAGCTGGTTGAGCACGGCACGCTTCTGGGCCTTATTGGAATGCAGTTCAAGGCAGAACGGGTCGAGCCCGAGCTTGGCAAGACGCTTCTGCACGACGGAGAGCGCTGCCATCTTCTCGGCGACAAAGAGCACGGATTTGCCGTTATACAGCGCATTGGCGATCATGTTGGTGATGGTCTGGGACTTGCCGGTGCCGGGAGGTCCGTGCAGCACGAAGCTCTGCCCCTGCGATGCGGCATAGACCGCTGCCAGCTGCGAGGAATCGGCGCTGACCGGCACTGCCATATCCGAGGGAGCTACCTTGTCATCGAGCTCCGCCGGGGAGATGGAGACATCCTGCGGCTCCCATTCGAGCTTGCCGGAGATGAGCGAGGCCACGACATGATTCTTGCGGAGCTCCTCGCTCCGGTTGCGGATGTCATTCCACATGATGAACTGGCTGAACGAGAACTGCCCGATGAAGGCATGCTCCTCCACATCCCAGCCCTTCTTGGCCATGACCGCCTGACGGACGGTGTTGAACACGAGCGGGATGTCCACGCCCTTCTCGGTCTCCGGGGGCGGGTTGATGCCGCCGATGAGGATACCGTGATCCTGGCGGAGCATTTCGAGCAGCGTAATATTCATCTGGACATCCTCGCCGCGGACACGCAGGGAATAGGACTTGTCCGTGATCTTGCGCACCAGATCGACCGGCACGAGGAGCAGCGGTGCATAGCGGGGGCGGGTGCTCTTGTCGGTCTCGTACCAGCGCAGGAAGCCAAGGGCAAGATACAGCGTATTGCAGCCGTTTTCTTCCAGGCTGACCTTTGCCTGACGGTGGAGCTTCTTCAGGGAGCGCTCCAGATCCCCTTCGCCGATGAAGGCGCGCAGGCGGTGGGACTCGAACTCTGTCTCGGCGAGGGAGGTAACGGTGTCCTTGTCATTCTCCGCTTCAAAGATCTTGGCATCGGACAGGGCAAAATGCAGCTCTGCGGGGGCGGAGATGATCTTGAAGTCATGCCCGCCGGCCAGCTCCTGCTCGAGCGCGGTGAGGTCGAAGGTCATGAGCTGAACGCTGGCGCCGCCCGGGCGGAAGTTCAGCAGGCTGTTGCGCAGCGAGAGGTCGAGGAGCTTGCGCTCCCAGAGCTCCTGCCGGGTGAACTCGCCGCTGATCCCCTGATCGGTCACGATGTTGTGGCGGCTGATCTCCTCGGGGCGGGCGGTGAGGTCGCTCTGCTTGCGGGCGCCGTAGTCGATCGTCTTATAGACGCCGTCCTCATTCACACGGACGGGTACAGGGCGGATGCCGGTGCTGCGGCAGTGCTTCACATCGAGGACGAGCTGGAAGTCCTCGGCATTTTTCAGATGTTCGAGGGCATGGGCACCGGCTTCATCAAAGGAAACGCTCCGGCCTGCCACGTAATCCGTGCATTCGACAAGGCAGATCTGGTCGATGCCCGCTGCGGTGCGCTTGGTGACGGCGGAAACATCATCCACGGCACAATCCGAGAAGGTCTCCGGCTCGAGCCAGCAGCCCGCAAAGGCATGCCCCTTGATGAAGATGATGAGCGGGTGCAGCCCGACCGCTTCCGCACAGGCCGCAAAGAGCAGGCTCAGGTCAAGGCAGGTGCCGCTTTTCTGCTCAAGCACGGTGTGGGGCATGCGGAGGCGCTGTCCGACATCCTCATAGCTGGCGGGCGGCACAGTGTAGGCGATATTTTCCTCCTGCAGGGCGGCGTAGAGCGCGGCCAGCTGGAGCTTGACCTGGTTCGGGTCAAGTGTCTGGTAGCCGGTGAAGGACGGCTCGCCCGTCCATTTCATGAGATGCTTTCCGGCGGCCGCGGTGATCTCGGCGATCTTCGGGTGATTCGGCGTGATGAAGGCAGCGGTCAGCTCCGGCATGACGACGGTTCCTGTCCACTGGTCGTAGGCAAGGAGTTCGACCTCCTGTGTCATACTGCACAGCACGGAGCCTGTGCCGGCAGACGCTTCTTCGGCATTCTCCGCTGTTGAGGGGGCAGCCTCTTCGCTGGCGGGCGGGAGTACTTCTACCGTATAGGAAGCCGCCATCTTCTCGGTGAGGGAGCAGAGAAAGTCCGTATCCACGGCGATCCGCACGGGCGAGATCTCCACGCAGCCCCCGGGCTGGACTGCAGCGAGCTTTGTCTCATAGGGCGCTGCAAAGGCGGGGGAAAAGGTGATGCGGACGGTGAGCTGCTCGAGCGTCTCCTCGGACTCATTGGAGATGCACAGGCGGCTGATGAGCGGGATGTAGTTCTGGTGCATGGCAAAGCTCAGGGAAGCTGTGCCGGATGCCTTGATCGTGAGAGGGAGCAAAGTAAAGACCTCCTTCGGGGTTATGGTTAATTTAAGTATAGCATAGTTGGCAGGGAGCGTCAAGAGGAAAGCAAAGAAAAGGAAAGAGGACGGCATCAAACCGTCCTCTCAGTCTGTCAAAAAAGTGCCGAAGGCACAAAACGGGGTTTTTAGGGGCGGAGCCCCTAAAGCGGCTGCGGTGCGCAGCACC
>JAGADP010000275.1 GCA_017828885.1 Oscillospiraceae bacterium
ACAGATCCAGGTTCTGGAGGGTCTGGAAGCCGTCCGGAAGAGACCCGGTATGTATATCGGCTCCACCTCTTCCAGCGGTCTGCACCATCTGGTCTATGAGATCATAGATAACTCCATCGACGAAGCTCTGGCCGGCTACTGTACCGAGATCACGGTAGAGATCCTGCCGGGCGATCTCATCCGCGTGTCCGATAACGGACGCGGTATCCCGACGGGCATCCACCCGACCGAGGGCATTTCGGCAGCGACGGTCGTTTATACCGTGCTCCATGCCGGCGGTAAGTTCGGCGGCGGCTATAAGGTCTCCGGCGGTCTGCACGGCGTGGGCGCATCGGTCGTGAATGCGCTGTCCGAGTGGCTCGAGATCAACGTCAAGGACGGCACGCACGAGCATTTCCAGCATTTCGACCGCGGCGAATACAAGGAACCGCTCAAGATCATCGGCGACACCGACAAGACCGGTACGACCGTTACCTTCAAGGCCGATGACCAGATCTTTGAGACGACCCACTATGATTACGAGGTACTGCTCAGACGCATGCGGGAGCAGGCATTCCTGAATGCGGGTATCCGCATCACCATTTCGGATACCCGTGATCCCGAGGAGCCCAAGTCTGAGACGATGCACTATGAGGGCGGTATCCGGCAGTTCGTGGAGCATATTCACGAGGTCAGAAAGTCCGTCACCATCGGCGATGTGATCTATGTCTCCGGCAAGGACGGCGATTCCTTTGCGGAGATCGCTTTGCAGTACAACGAGAGCTACAGCGAGATCATTCTATCTTTTGCCAACAACATCCACACCAAGGACGTCGGCAGCCACGAGACCGGCTTTAAGAATGCCCTGACCAAGGTCATCAACGAGTACGGCAAGCGTGAGGGACTCCTCAAGGAGAATGAGAAGCTCTCCGGCGATGATGTCCGCGAGGGTCTGACGGCGATCATCTCTGTCAAGCTGACGGAGTGCGAATTCGAGGGACAGACCAAGGGACGCCTCGGCAATCCGCAGGTGCGCCCCTTTGTGGAGAAGCTCATCCAGGAAAAGCTCATGAGCTATCTCGATATGAATCCGGCTGTGGCCAAGGAAGTACTGCGCAAGTGTACCGCTGCCCGGAATGCCCGTGAAGCAGCCAAAAAGGCGCGTGACATTGCCCGCCGCAAGACGGAGATGGGCAATGCTTCCCTTCCCGGCAAGCTCGCTGACTGCTCGGAGCACGGCGTGGCCGGCACCGAGATCTATATCGTCGAGGGAGATTCCGCCGGCGGCTCTGCCAAGGAAGGCAGAGACCGTAAATTCCAGGCCATCCTCCCGCTCTGGGGCAAGATGCTGAACGTGGAGAAGGCGCGTATCGACAAGGTTTACGGCAATGAAAAGCTCATGCCTGTCGTGACGGCGCTCGGCACGGGTATCGGCGAGGATTTCGACATCTCCAAGCTGCGTTATGACAAGGTCATCATCATGGCCGATGCCGACGTGGACGGCTGCCATATCCGCACACTGCTGCTGACGTTCTTCTTCCGCTTCATGAAGCCGCTGATCGAGAACGGCAATATCTATATCGCACAGCCGCCGCTGTTCAAGGTGGAGCGCGATACCAAGACCAAGAAGTATGAGGCCGTTCGCTATGCGTTCTCGGATGAGGAACGCGACAAGTTCATCGAAGAGCTGAGAACGGCGGACGACAAGGAATTCAAGCTTGCCGTACAGCGCTACAAGGGTCTTGGTGAGATGGATCCCGAGCAGCTCTGGGAGACGACCATGAACCCGGCGACCCGTACCATCCTGCGCGTGACGATGGAGGATGCCATGCGGGCGGATGAGGTCATCAGTATCCTGATGGGCGACAATGTCACGCCCCGTAAGGATTATATCGAGAAATATGCAAGAACCGTCTCCAACCTTGACGTATAAGGAGTTCTATGGAAGAGACCAGAGACGGGATGTTACTGGAAAAGCAGTATAAGATCCCTTTTGAAATGTTCCGGAGTGCGTTCATCGTGTTCCAGAAGCGATTTGTATACCCGAGGACCTATCTCATCATGGCCGTTCTGGCGATCGTTGCCGTGGTCTATACGATCTGTGTCGTCTACGGCGGTGAGAATGTGAACCGGACGCTGTATTTCATGATCATTCTGTTCTGTCTGATCATGATCTTCTTCCAGTGGTTCACGCCGCTGAAGGCAAGACGCACGCTCATGGAGGGTGTGAAGGAGATCGAGGAGGATGCCTACAAGCTCCGGATCTTCCCGGAATACCTCGAGATCGGCACGATCCTGCCGCCGGAGGGCGAAGATACCGCCGATGCCGATGCGCTCTTTGACGATGCACCGGAGGAAAATATCTCCGGCACCCGCATCCACTACAACAAGGGGATGCATGTGGACGAGTATAAGGAGTTTTTCCTGATCTATCAGCAGCGCTCGATGATCTATGTTGTCCCGAAATCCGCCTTTTCCGAGGAGGAACTGGAGGTCATGCGGGTACATTTTGGCAAGAGGCTGGATAAGAATTTTAAGTCGCATCTGAAATGATGCGGGTGCAGGGCGGTCACCGCCCTGCCGAGGGGTTGAGGGGGCGAGCAGCCCCCCTAAGCGGTCGCTTTTCGACCGCAAAAACTGTACAAATACACAGTAGTTTAGTATAAACTAAATGGGGTGAAACAATCTTGAGTAACGAAAACACTACCGAAAACACAGAGATCCCGGTACAGCCGCTGGAGCGGGTCAAGCCCGTCGATGTGACGGACGAGATGCATAATTCCTTCCTGGCGTATGCGATGTCTGTCATCATCTCCCGTGCGCTGCCGGATGTGCGTGACGGT
>JAGADP010000276.1 GCA_017828885.1 Oscillospiraceae bacterium
GTTCCGTACTGCTTATGTCGAAATACCCAAGAAAAATGGAAAGTCTGAGCTTGCCGCTGCGATTGCGCTGTATCTGCTGTATGCGGATAACGAGCCGTCTGCCGAGGTGTACGGTGCTGCTGCCGACCGCCAGCAGGCATCTATCGTTTTTGACGTTGCAAAGCGTATGGTCGAGATGACCCCGGCGCTCCTGAAACGCTCCAAGATCATGGCTGCTACCAAGCGGCTGGTGAACTACAACAATGTGGGCTTCTATCAGGTGCTGTCGGTGGAAGTCGGCACCAAGCACGGACTGAATGTTTCCGGTCTGGTACTGGACGAGCTGCATACACAGCCAAATAGAAACCTTGTGGATGTTCTGACAAAGGGCTCCGGTGATGCTCGTACTCAGCCGCTGTACTTCCTGATTACGACCGCCGGTACTGACCGCAACAGCATCTGCTACGAATATCACACGAAAGCGAAGGATATTCTGGACGGCAGACGAATCGATCCTACTTTCTATCCGGTCATTTACGGACTAGATGACAGCGACGACTGGAACGCAGAGGAATCGTGGTATAAGGCAAATCCCTCGCTCGGACACACCATCACCATTGACCGTGTGCGGGATGCCCATCGGGAGGCTCTGACCAATCCCGCCGAGGAGAACGTGTTCCGTCAGTTGCGTCTGGATCAATGGGTTGGCAGCTCTGTTGCGTGGATTCCGGAACACCTGTACGACCTCGGCAACATCCCGATTGTTCTGGAATCCCTGCGCGGGCGCGAATGCTATGCCGGATTGGATCTGTCTAGCACATCGGATATTACCGCATTCGTGCTTGTGTTTCCTCCCAGAAATGAATCGGAAAAATATATCGTCGTTCCGCATTTCTGGCTGCCGCGGGATACACTTGATCTTCGTGTCCGGCGCGATCATGTGCCTTACGATGTGTGGGAGCGAATGGGACTTTTCCACGTCACCGAGGGCAATGTGGTCGATTACAACTTTGTGCGGAAAACGATCAACGAGCTGCACACAATGTACAACATCAAAGAGATCGCTGCCGACCGCTGGAACGCCACACAGCTTATCACCGATCTGATCGGTGACGGATTCACAGTCGTTCCGATGGGCATGGGCTTCAAGGATATGTCACCGCCGATGAAGGAACTGTACAAGCTGCTGCTGAACGGACAATTCATCCACGGCGGCAATCCCATTCTGCGCTGGATGGCTGGCAATGTGGTCGCAGAGATCGATGCGGCAGAAAACATCAAGCCGTCCAAGAAAAAGTCAACGGAAAAGATCGACGGTATTGTGGCATGGATCATGGCTCTTGACCGGTGTATCCGACATGAGATGCAAGGGTCTGTATATGACGCGCCGGACCACGACCTGATCGTATTTTAGACAAGGAGGTAGATACTATGGGCTTTTTGAGCTGGCTTGGCATCAACAAGCCAAGAGACGCGCCGATGCTGCCGGATATTCAGGACAATGTCCGCGATTCCGGTAATCTGTTTGTATTCGGCATGACGCACAGCGGGGAGCGTGTGGACGGGCGAACGGCGATGCAGATCGTGACCGTATACGCCTGTGTTCGGCTGCTTTCCAACACAATCGCCGGACTGCCGCTGCACCTATACAGATACACCGGCAAGGGTGAGGACAAAGAGATGGCGTTCGATCATCCGCTGTACAAAATCCTCTACCGGCAGCCGAATCCGGAAATGTCCTCGTTCTCTTTCTGGGAGGCGATGATGTGCCACCTGCTGCTCTGGGGCAATGCCTATGCACAAATCGTCCGGGATGGTAAGAACGGCATCCTCGGTCTGTATCCGCTACTGCCGGAAAACGTGGAGATCGACCGCGATCCGAAATCCGGCGATCTTTTCTACACCTACCACGCATATACCGATGAAAAGCCCGGTGAGAACAACAAGGACATCATCTTCCAACGGGATGAGATCCTGCACATTCCCGGCTTAGGCTTTAACGGACTGGTCGGATTCAGCCCAATTGCTATGATGAAAAATGCGCTCGGCGCAGTCATGGCTGTTGAGCGATACGGCAGCGCCTTTTTCAAGAACGGCGCACAGCCTGCCGGAGTCCTCGAACATCCGGGTGTGCTGAAAGATCCGCAGAAGATCCGGGACAACTGGACAAGGGCATACGGCGGTGCAAGAAATGCCCACCGCATCGCAGTTTTAGAGGAAGGTATGCAGTACAAGCCTATCTCCCTCCCGCCCGAAGATTCGCAGTTCCTTTCCACGAGGGAATTCGATGTGGAGGAGATCTGCCGTATGTTTCAGGTTCCGCCCCATCTGGTGCAGGATCTGAAACGCAGTACCTTCAACAATATCGAGCATCAGGGTATTGCCTTCGTACAGTATTCTCTGATGCCGTGGATCATCCGTATCGAAAAGGGCATCATCAAGGACCTTCTGCTGGAAGAGGAAAAAGACATCTACTTCCCGAAATTCAATGTGGACGGGCTGATGCGCGGTGACTACCAGTCCCGCATGAATGCGTATGCCATTGGTGTCGGCAACGGCTTTATGTCACCCAACGATGTCCGCCGTCTGGAGAATATGGATCTGATCCCGGACGATCAGGGCGGCAATGACTACTACCTCAACGGCAGCTACAACAAATTACAGGATGCCGGTGCGGCCTATGATGTGAATCAGCCCGACACCGGGGAACAGGAAGAACCGGATGATGCTCCGGAAGAAGATACCGACGACAGACTCCTGCGAAAGAAACGCAGGAAAAAGTACAGAAATGGGGGAATGTGAAATGCAGAAATTCTGGAACTGGATTCACGATGACAGCGGCGGCAGAGTTCTTCGCCTTGAAGGTCCTATTGACGCGGAGTCCTTCTGGGGGGATGAGATCACGCCGCAGGATTTCCGTGATGAGCTGTATGCCGAGGACGGAGATATCACGCTCTGGATCAATAGTCCAGGCGGCAACGTGTTCGCCGCTGCGGAAATTTACACGATGATTCGGGATTATCCGCGCAATGTCACTGTGAAAATCGCAAGCATTGCAGCATCGGCGGCGAGCGTCATTGCAATGGCTGGCAACACGGTGCAGATGTCTCCGACTGCCCTCCTCATGGTCCATGATCCTTCCACAATTGCCTTCGGAAACGCCAAGGATATGGAAAAAGCGATCAGTACGCTGAACGAGGTCAAGGAGAGCATTATCAACGCATATGCGTCAAAAACAGGGCTTTCCCGCAACCGCATCAGCAAGCTCATGTCCGATGAAACATGGATCAATGCAAAGAAGGCGGTCGAGCTTGGCTTTGCCGATGAGATCCTGTTTGATGAAAAGAAGCCCAAAAAGCCTGAGCCGGAAAAGGAGGAGGAAACGCCGGAACAGGACACATCCGATGAAGCGGATGAGGAAGGCGGTGACGACAAGCCGGATGAAAAGAAGGAAGACAAAAAGCCCCACCAGTTGGGAAATGCTGCTGCCCAGTGGGAGTACAGCACCCGTATCATGGGGCAGACCATCATGGGAAAGATCAGCGCGTCCGCAGAAGCCGAAAACACAGAGCCGACCGATGACAGCAAAACACCTGACACACCGGAACCTGCCGAGGAAGGGGTAAAAGACGATGTGACCACGAATATAGCCCCCGTGGTAGAGATTCCGGTTGCAGCCCCTGTGATCGGACTGGACGGCAAAACAGCAGACGGCTCGATGCCGTATGAAATTCTGAAGCGACAGCTTGCTTTCATGAGATGAGGAACATCTCAGAAGCACGCTGTTATTATTTTGCACACCGGAGTTTTCCTCCGGAGAAATGGAGAGCAATATGAGCCAGATTATGGAACTTCGCGCTAAGAGAAATACCCTGTGGGAGCAGACGAAGGCGTTCCTCGAAAAGCACCGCGGTGAGAACGGTCTCGTAGAGGCATCCGCAGTCGAGA
>JAGADP010000277.1 GCA_017828885.1 Oscillospiraceae bacterium
GTCGCCCTCCTTCAGATCCGGCAGCGCCTCGGAGGTCTCAGCGACCTTGGCATAGACTTTACCGTTTTCCACGCGGCTGACTTCCGCACAGAGCAACTCGATGCCGTAGCCGAATTCATCCGCCGTATCCTCATCCAGTTCAAACTCCACACGCGCTGCTGCCCAGTCGAGCGGCTTTGCCACAGCCTCCGCAAACAGCGGGAAAGCTGCCTTGGCCAGCCGCAGACGGCGGTAAAAACCTGCATTCGAGGACGGATACTGGATCTCCTCGTCCGTGATCAAGTCAGCAGCAGGCGGCAGGACATTGCCGTCCTTCTTCATGGCCAGCAGTACGCCGGCCGGCATATCGCGCTCCATCTCGGCCGAAATACCCGACTTGGCGTATTCCTCCACAGCACCCCATGTAAAATGCTGCCGCTCGCCTTTCACAATGGCGTGGCCGATCTCCTCTCCCGCATCCGGCAGGATCCCGCGCTCCACGCACTGCTGTGCGATGTGGTCAAGCATGTCGGCAAAGATCGCATAATCGCTGTGGTTGGCGCCGATGACCTCAAGGTCGCGCATACCGAGCGTACACATGCCCACAGTTGACATCCAGATCTCATTGGAATCGTCCGAGCCTGTGAGATACAGGCCGTACAGGTCGCTCGGTGTGACCGCATCCGGATACTTCGCCGCGAACCGCACCCACGATGCCGGATAGGCATGCTGTGTCAGCAGGTCTGCCATGCAGACGAGCTCCGGGAACAGCACGTCGATGATCTGCATCAGCATGGCATAGTCCGCCAGCGGCTCGTCGCCCAGCTCCATCGACAGGATGTACTTATGCGGATTGCTCTGCATCCGGCCGAGAGTCTCTCTTTCCAGACCGGCGACCGGTCTTGCGCGCAGCGGTTCCTCCACTGTTGCATGAATGACTGCGCCTTCGTACAGGATGCCGTCTCTCCGCAGCATGATGCGCAGCTCCTCTTCGTCGCTCACGCTCACAAGCTCCGTGCCCTCCGGCGCTTTGAAGCGCTCTGCCAGCTCCGTGGCCGAGGGAAGATCTCCCTCCGGGAGCGAGATGGCAAGCATGGTCGGGCGCTTCTGGATCAGGCCGTGCAGCGCTGCCTTTTCGGGCATCGCCTTGTCCGCCTCCGCGGGCGTGCTCAGCTTGGTATGCAGGCGGTCGGTATAGTACGACGTGCCGTTGCGCTTGTCGAGCAAGCCGGCCTGCTCCTTGGCAATGTCATAGAAGTAGTCGCGCAGCTTTTCGAGCGATACACCCTTCTCCTCCGGCGGCACCGGCAGCAGCTTCACCAGTGCGCTCTGCGTGTAGCGATCCTCCGGGTTTTCGGAAAGCTCCACGATCACAGCCATCAGCCGGTAGGCGCCGGTCGCATAGTACAGCCGGTTGATCGGGTTGCGGCAGTTGATGAAATTCTCGATGCTCTGCTTGAACAGCCGCCAGCCGTGCCCCGGATTGATGCAGCTGTACAGCTCGAGTAAAATCGCCATATAGTTGAGGAACACCGACTCGTTGCCGATCAGACGCTCGCAGCGGGCGCCGTAGTAGGCAGCTTCCCGCAGATCGCCCTTGTAGAGGTAGTGGTTCGTCAGGCCTCCGTAGGTCACATGCGGCACCTCACCGCAGCGCAACTCGCCGGAGAACAGCGGCTGTGCGATGCGCAGCGCCTCCTCCTCGTTCCCGAGGTAGAGCTGGAACTTCATCTCCTGGTTGGTCTCGCAGGCCTTGCAGTCGCTCGTGGCATCGCGGGGGGTGCGCTTGTAGGCCTCGAATTCGGCAGTCGCCAGCGCCCTGTCGATCGGCTTGTAGAAGGAGGCCTTTTTCAGATGCGATACCCGCAAAGAATAGCCGTATTTCTTGCAGCGCTTCTCGTAATCGGCGTAGTAGCGCTCGATCTCCTCGCGGCTGATCTGGTAGTAGTCGCTCATATTCTCGAGCACCCATTTATATGCCTGGAGGATGTCGTTGTAGTAGTCGTCCTCGAGCTCCGGGTGCTCGTCAAAGATGGCCAGCAGCTCCGGGAAGCGGATGATCGCCTTGTAGTTGTCATCGTGGAAGATGGATTCCTCCACATACTCATAGCGGAAATAGATCCGCCATTCATGGGCGTTTTCGTTGTCCGCCTCCGTGATGGCAGCATTCATCGCATCCAGACGCGCCTTGCCGTGTTCGAGTTCGTGGATCTCGCGGATATAGCGTTCTGCTGAAAACATGTGTATCGCCTCCTCAGATAGGCAGCTGCCGGAGCATCTGCGTATAGTCGTCAGTACCGTTGCGGTCGTCAAATTTCCTGGCATTCTCGGCAGCTTCCCGGTCGAAATACGCCGCCAGCTCCTCCGCCCCGGAGACCGAAAGCTCCGGCGGGATGCAGAAGCCCTCCGGGATGGCGCCGTCCTTGGCGAACCGTGCCGTCAGATGCGCCGCACCGATGAGGAACAGCGTCCGCAGCCACGGGTTCTTGGAGGCGGCAAATACCGGGTAGTTCTTGTTGAAGAGCGCCGCGCCCTGTGCCGGATCCGTCACGGCATACAGCGACAGCAGCGTGCCGATCACGTTCAGATAGTACGGGTCGCCGCTGACACGGTGCTCTGTCATGCGGGCATAGCGGCTGGCCTCGTCGTAATTGCCTTTATAGAGATAATACTGGATGAAATCGTGGTAGGTCGATTGCGGGAGCGAATTGGACTTCAGCTTCCCGGAGAAGATCTGCTCTGCGGCCTTCAGTGCCTTTTCCTCGTCATCCACGGACAGGTAGAACTGCACCTGCTGGTCGTAGTAGAGCGCCTTGCCGTCCGAGATGGAGTCGAGGGGCGCATCCACGAAGCGATAGAAGTTCGCCGCCGCCACGGCTTTGTCCACATGCATGTAGAACAGGCTGCGCTTCATGTAGTAGATGCTCAGGCTGCATCCCTGCTCGATGAGCCGCCGCTTGAACAGCCGGAAATAGCTGTCGATCTCTGCGCGGGAGACCTGCGGGAACTCCGGCGCCGCCTCCACGATCCACTTGAAGGAAACGAGCATGGAACGGCAGATGCGGGGATTCTCCTGCAATTTCGGGTATTTGTCATAGATGGACAGCAGCTCCGGGAAGATGATCATGGCATAGTACCGGTCGCCGCAGAAGATGGATTCCTCGAGATAATCATAGCGGAACCAGAACATCCAGTCCGTGTTCTGCTGCTGATCGGCTTCATGGATGG
This sequence comes from Oscillospiraceae bacterium, assembly GCA_017828885.1. Classification (GTDB taxonomy): domain Bacteria; phylum Bacillota; class Clostridia; order Oscillospirales; family Ruminococcaceae; genus UBA3855. Next base: position 3,208 of record JAGADP010000277.1, read on the forward strand.
CATCCCGGATGGCCGTCAGCCGCGGTACGCCCCTGTCGAGCTCCTGAAAGCTGCGTTCGAGTTGTTCAAAGCTTGGCATAGTGTCCCCCTTATCCCATTGTGCCCCATTCGATGAGCTGGATCAGATTGTCATTCAGAAGTGCCAGTTCGCCGCCCTGCATCGGGAAGCGCCCGGTCAGCAATGCCTGCACATAGAGAATTTCGAGGCAGACACGCACCTTCTCCGGGTCATCGAGACCGGCGAGCCTCTGGATCAGCGGATTGCGCCAGTTGATGAACAGCGTGGAACGGCTGTCCTGGATCTCCTCCGCAAAGGCGCTGAGCATGGACGTGAACAGCGAATCCGCCTGCTCCTTGGAGCGATTGATCTCGCGCAGCGTCTCGGCCTTGTCGTCCAGGAGATAGAACACCGGCAGCTGCGAGGGCGAGAACGCCTTGAGCTCGGCATTGCAGTCAAATTCGCGGAAGCAGTTCCGTGCCGTCTGTACAAGGTGATCCGCCGCCACCTGTGCGTCCGTGCCGGGATCCTCGAGGAAGTCCTCGAAGGTCACCGATTCAAGCGGATACAGGATGAGCGAATCATCATATTCCTGTAGCATCCGCAAAAGCGCCGTATCGTAGACATAGCAGGCATTGACTAAAAGCTGCCCCTGTGCCAGCATCAGCGCGGAGGTGCGGTGGAACTGGTTGATGTCGTTCGTAAAGCTGATGACATCGCGGCGGGTCAGCAGCTCCTTGCCGCTGAGCTCACCCATATTCGTCTCAAATTTCAAAAACGGGATGAACGTGCGGAAGAATGTCTCATCCTCACACGCCATAGACTTGATCGCCATGAAGTGGATCTGCACCATCTGCTCGAGCAGCTCGGGATCCCGCTTGGAAAGCCCGATGAGATACTCGGAGATGCAGGCGCTCAGCTCGTCCCGTGCCTGTGCAAGAAGCTCGTCCTCGTAGAAGCTCTCCCGGGATGCCGTCGGGCGCAGCTTCTCGGTGTTGAGGAAGCAGCGCAGGAAGCCCGACCACTTCGGCAGAATCGCATCGCCGTCCTCGGTCAGGAGCATGTTCTTTAAGTAGATCCGGTGCTTGGTCTTGGCATGGAGCGAAACGGCATGCGGCAGGATGTACGCCACGCCGCTGAACAGACCGGACTTGGATTCGAGCGGGATGTAGCCCAGGAAATCTGTGTCGAAGATCTGCTTGCCGAGGTTCAGGATGCCCTTGCCGGCGCCCTGCGGCATCTCGTTGATGCGGTAGATCTCCCCGTCGGTCTCCATCATCACCGGGAACGGCAGCGGCAGTCCGTAATAGCGGACAAGCTCGCAGATGCGCTCCTCCCGGAAATACTGCTCGCAGTTCTTCTTCGCCCGGATGTGGATCTCGGTGCCGACTGCGACCTCCTCCGGCGGAACTGGCGTGATGCTGTAGGTGCCGTCCGGCTTGCCCTCGAATTCCCAGGCATGTGCCGGATCCTTGGCCGAGCGGGTGCGGAGCATGATCTCGTCCGTCACCATGAAGCACGAGAGCATTCCGATGCCGAAGCGCCCGATATAGTCATCGAGGATGCGTCCCGTCTGCAAGTCGCGCTTGGAGGACTGTCCGATCACGGCGAGGAACTGGTGGATCTCCGCCTCGGTCAGGCCGGTGCCGTTGTCGGTGAAGGTCAGCTCATGCTCCGGGATGACCTTGATGGTGATACGCCCTTCGTTGAATTCCGGCTCACTGAGGCGTCGGCCGCTGATGGCATCGGTGCCGTTCTGGAGCAGCTCGCGGATAAAAACATCCGGGCTGCTGTAGAGGTGATTGGCAAGAATGTCGATCATGCCGCCGAGGTTCACTTTAAATACAAAAGGTTCTGACAAAACATCCCCCTCTTTCATCGTTCAATACTTAAATTTATTATAACATAATGGGAATCGAAATGCAAGCCTTTTTGTGCATTTTTACGGAAAATGATTTCCGCTGCATTCCCAGAAGCCAACAGTTTTATACCACACTAAGTCTATTGACAAGATATGCATTTTGTGCTATAATAAACGCATACCATTTCAGTAAGTTTAGAGCGATACGAAATCTTTGAGGTGACAGTATGAAATACATTGATATTAGCGGAAACTTCGGGATCGAACGTGAGACGCTGCGGGTGGACAGCCGCGGCAGGCTTGCGCAGACCCCGCATCCGTTTGCCTATGACCCGCATATCACACGAGATTTCTGTGAGAACCAGATCGAGCTCGTCACAAAGGTCGCTTCCAGCGTGGAGGGTGCTTTACAGCATCTGGCCGAGCTCGACAGGCATGTGCAGGCGGTGCTGGCGCAGAACGGCGAACGCCTCTGGCTTTACAGCAATCCGCCGCATTTTGATTACGAGGATGAGATCCCGATCGCCGATTTCACCGGAGATCACTCCTCCAAGCGCAGCTACCGCGAGGTGCTCGAGCGCAAGTACGGCAAAAAACTGATGCTGTACTCCGGCATCCACTTCAATTTCTCCTTTACTGAGGACTATCTTCAGGCGCTGAACACGGAGCAGCAGGATCCCCGCAGCTTCCGGGATGCGCTCTATCTGCGGCTCTACAAACAGCTCATGCGCCACAGCTTTCTGCTCGTGCTGCTCACGGCGGCCAGCCCGTTTTATGATGCCTCCCTTGACAAGGAGGGAAAAAGTGGTATAATAAAGAGTAAGTACACATCCCTGCGCAATAGTGAACGCGGCTACTGGAACCGCTTCCTGCCGATCCTTGACCACAGCAGCCTGCAAGCCTTCACGGATAGCATCCGGCGCTATATCGACAGCGGTGCGCTCTATTCGGCCAGTGAGCTGTATCTGCCGATCCGTCTGAAACCGCGCGGCGTGAATTCGCTCGGGGCACTCGCAGAGAACGGCGTGGATCACATCGAGCTGCGCATGTTCGACCTAAACCCGTCGGCACCGCTCGGCATCGACGTGAAGGATCTGACCTTTGCACATCTGCTCATGGTCTATCTGCTCTCGCTGCCGGATACGGACTTCACGCCGGAACAGCAGGTACAGGCCGTGCAGGCGCACCAGCATGCAGCATTGCTTGCACCGGAGCCGGAACTCCTCGAACGCGCAGAGCATATCCTGACAGAGATGGCGCAGTTCTACGCCGGTCAAGAGGAGCCGCTTGCGGTGATCGCATCGGAGCTGGAAAAGCTCAATGCCCGCAAGGTCGGCTGTTGCTGCACGGGAAGTCAGATCTACGAATAAGGCGGTGAATTCTATGTGCGAGCTTTTCGGTTTCACATCTGCAAAACCAACGGACATCCGGGACTATCTCAGGACATTCTACACCCACAGCATCGAGCACCCGCACGGCTGGGGGCTGATGTACGAGGACGGCCAGCGTCATGTCGTGAAGGAAGCCGGATGCGCCTCCAACAGCATGTTCCTCGATGATCTCATCGAGAGTATCCCGCCGCAGACAGCCACGCTTGCACATATCCGCTTCGCCACCGTCGGCTCGATCAACATCAAGAACTGCCACCCCTTCACCGGCAAGGACAATTCCGGCCGGGAGTGGACGATGATCCACAACGGCACGATCTTCAACGGCCGCCACAACCACCGCTATTCTGCGGTACAGGCGGGCAACACGGACTCCGAGCGCTTCTTCTTGTTCCTGATGGATACGGTGAACGAGCACCTCGGACACTCGATGAAAACGGAGCGGGAGCGCTTTGAGGTCATCAGCCGCTTCATCTCCGAAAACGCCCCCCGCAACAAGCTGAACCTGATGATCTGGGACGGCGATCTGCTGTATGTCCACAAGAACCTCATCAACACACTTTGCTTCAAGCGGCTCGGTGACGGCCTGCTCTTTGCCACGCGCCCCCTCGATGACGGCGCCTGGGTGCCGTTCCCTGTGGCGCAGGTCATTGCCTACAAGCACGGGCAGGAGGTCTACCGCGGCGACCGCCACAAGGGCGAATTCATCCCGTCGCTGGAGTACGTCAACGCCATGAACGCCATGCATATCTGAAACATAAGCAGCCCTCACGCGCAGGGCTGCTCTTTTCTGTGGGGAGTGGGACGGAAACCCAATGGCAGGTCGGGGGGCGGCTTACAGGTGACCCATCCCAGAATCAAATTCTCCTGTTTAGGCGCTCTCTTTCTGCCGGGACTTGTATTATGCGGCGCAATGTGCTACAATAGAACCAAAGGCTACCAAAACGACCAGGATGGTGATATAGATGAAACGGATCCTCTGTATGCTCTGCGCAGTCTGTCTGCTCTTCACGCTGCTGCCGCTCCGTGCCGATGCTGCCGGCAAAGCATCCCGCTTCCATGCAACATTCCTCCAGAACTGGCTGTGCCGCGACTGGACGGAGGCACGCTGGATCGAGGAATTCTCCAATGCAAAGGCAGCCGGCTTCGATGCCCTGATCCTTCAATCCACCTA
>JAGADP010000278.1 GCA_017828885.1 Oscillospiraceae bacterium
ATGAAACGGCAAATTCCCACTATTTCATCATGGCGACCGGCGGCATCGGACGTGTGTATGAATTCACCACCAATTCCGCCATTGCGACCGGCGACGGCATCATGTTCGCCTACAACATGGGCGCCATGATCCGCGGTCTGAGCCTGATCCAGTTCCATCCGACGGCCTTCAACAACCGCCACACCCGCGAGTGCTTCCTTATTTCCGAGGCCGTCCGCGGCGAGGGCGCGTACCTGCTCAACTGCGACGGTGAACGCTTCATGCAGCGCTATGACGACCGTCTCGAGCTGGCACCCCGTGACGTGGTGTCCAATGCGATCGTGCTCGAAAGCCGCCGCACCGGGTCGGATGACTTCTACCTCGACATTTCCCACAAGGATCCCGAGGAGGTCAAGAACCGCTTCCCGATGATCTACAAGAACCTGCTCGACCAGGGCTATGACATGACCAAGGATCGCATCCCGATCTATCCCTGTCAGCACTACCTGATGGGCGGCATCCAGGTCGATCCCCACTCCCGCACGAGAGTGCCGGGGCTCTATGCCTGCGGCGAATGCTCCAACACGGGCGTTCACGGCAACAACCGTCTCGCCAGCAATTCCCTGCTCGAAGCGCTTGTCTTCTCCCGTCATGCAGCGGAGGACATCGCCAAGAAGATGCAATACAACGGCGAGAAGCGCTTTGAGGAGACTGCGTTCGACCTCCATGAGGGGGCTGAACCCGTCCCGCACGGCATCCGCACGAGCCTGCGCCACATTTTGCAGGAGAGCTATTTCGTCAAGCCCGATGCCGAGAAGATCCAGAGCAATTTCTCCAAGGTCTGCGAGATTTTGCATGACCTCGAGGACGGCAACTACAAGATCAATTCCGACTATGTGGAGGCACGCTCCACCGCCACCATCGCATTCCTCATCCTGAATGAGGCAATGATCGAGGAGAAGGGAGTATAACCATGCAGCTTCTGCAAAGCTATGTAGACCAGATCATCAACACCGCCCTCGAGGAGGACATCCACTACGTCGATGTGACGACGGATTATCTGCTCCCGGACGGCCATACCTCCTCGGCATACTACATCGCAAAGGACAACGGCATCCTCTGCGGCATCGACATCGCCAAGCGGGTCTTTGAGATCGTCGGCGGCGGGGTATCTTTCTCCGAATGCCTGACAGACGGCTCCGAGGTGAAGAAGGGCGACATCATCGCCCGGATGGAGGGCGACACCAAGACCCTCCTGAAAGGCGAGCGCACTGCGCTGAACATCCTCCAGCACATGTCCGGCATCGCCACGGCGACCAATCGCTGTGTGGAGCTCGTACAGGGCACCAATGCGAAGATCACCGACACCCGCAAGACCCTTCCCGGCCTGCGCCGTCTCCAGAAGTACGCCGTGACAGTCGGCGGCGGCTATAACCACCGCTACAACCTCTCCGAGGGTGCCATGCTCAAGGACAATCACATTGATGTCTACGGCGGCATCACCCCGGCTGTGACAGCACTCCGCAAGAAGATCGGCCACATGACCAAGATCGAGGTCGAGGTGCGCAATTTAGACGAATTGCAGGAAGCCCTCGCCGTCGGCTGCGAGATCATCATGCTCGACAACATGAGCTGTGAGGACATGGCCAAGGCCGTGGAGATCACCGCCGGCCGCGCCATGCTCGAAGCCTCCGGCAATATCACCTCCGCCAACATCGCACAGGTCGCCGCTACCGGCGTGGACATCATCTCCCTCGGCGCCCTGACCCACTCCGTCATCTGCTTCGACATTTCGATGCGGTTTGATAAGTAAGCTTGCGGTCGCTTTGCGACCGCTTAGGGGGGAAGACTCCCCACGGGGTGGGGAGGTGGCACGAAGTGACAGAGGGGACGGGGTGTTCACCCTCGCCCCCTCAACCCCTCGGCAGGAGGCTGAGCCTCCTGCACCTGCATCTTTTTTTGTTTTGACAAAGCGGGTCAAGGGAGGGCAGCTCACCAGAAGACATGCACCCAAGACCTGCACATGAAATATAAACTAAATAAGGAGTAAGTTTATGAAACGCAATCTTACGGCTATTGTAGCCTTCGCAGCCGCATGTGTGATGCTTGTCGGCTGCGGCAAGAAACCGGAGCAGAACAGCTCCGTACCGGCTGACACCGCTCCCGCAGCGGAGTCGGTGATCGGTGAGAGCGGTGCAGACGCATCCGCTCAGGATAGTCAGGCAGACGGCAGCGCATCCGGCAATGCGGATGGAAATGCTGCCGACCCGAATCAAAATAACGCACAGGATCCCCAGGCAGCGGACAGCACCGCAGCGCCTGGTGCAGAAAACAGCGAAGGCGACGCCCTTCCCAAGTCGGATCCCGCAGCCGCCGCAGGCTCCCTGCAGGTCTCCATCGAGACGGTCAGCATCTCGGTTGACCAGCTCAAAGCACAGGACTACACCGTCCCCGTGCTCGTCACGCTTGACAAGAACCCGGGCGTGATCTATACGGAGTGGGGACTGCATATCGACCCGAAGTGTACCTTCACAGCGGACAGCTCGGAGTGCAAGGTGCAGACCGTGCATGTGGAGAATGACAAAGAGCACTTCCTCTGGACAGCCTGGACAACGGCAGCCCTGTTCAAGGGTACCGGTTCGCTGCTTGAGGTACAGCTCAAACTCCCGCTCGATGCCAAGGCAGGCGACACCTACACGATCACGTACGCAGATACCTCCCTTGCCAACAAGGGCGACATCTGGAACGACGGCACCACGGACTACGCTGAGATCGACGGCGGCGTGACCTGGACAGACGGCGGCGTAAAGGTAACGGGCTAAGCTGTTTTCTGCATGAGATCCATCAGGAGGATATCAAAAATGCAGAATCAGAATTATTCCATTCGTTTAGAAACCAACGCAGACCACAGAGAAGTAGAAAACCTGATCCGCGAGGCATTCTGGAATGTCTACCGTCCGGGATGCAGCGAGCACTATGTCATCCACGTCCTCCGGGACGATCCGGCATTCGTGAAGGAGCTGGACTTCGTCATGGAGCAGGACGGCAGGATCATCGGACAGAACCTGTTCATGAAGACCTATATCCAGGCAGATGACGGCAGACAGATCGACGTCCTGACGATGGGACCGATCTGCATCACCCCAGAGCTGAAACGCCGGGGCTACGGCAAGATCATCCTGGACTATTCGCTCGAAAAGGCGGCAGAAATGGGCTTCGGCGCAGTTCTGTTCGAGGGCAATATCGACTTCTACGGGAAGAGCGGCTTTGACTATGCCGGCAAGTTCGGCATCCGCTACCACGATCTCCCGGAGGATGCCGATGCGTCCTTCTTCCTCTGCAAGGAGCTGATCCCGGGCTATCTGGATGACGTGACCGGCATCTACTACACCCCGCAGGGCTACTATGTCGATGACGCGGACGTAGAAAGCTTCGACAAGAGCTTCCCGCCCAAGAAAAAAGAGAAGCTCCCCGGCCAGATCTTTGACTAAGCGGGATCCCGTCACGGTACACCTTATTATAATAGCGACATGCCCCCAATGGCCTTACGCCAGAGGGGGCATCGTTTTGCATTCCGGGACTTCGCAGCCGCCCGGTTTGTGGGCAGCACACGGATCCTGCGCAAAATTCCGGAAAAATTTCATAAAATGCTTGACAAACGGCGCAGAATCCTTTATAATAATAAGTGCGCTATCACTTTTACGGCAAAAAGCATAAAAACGTTAAAGTGAAAAAGTGGATCGAAAATCAAATGTTTAAAGGAGACGGCATTATGGTAAAATGGCTCATTCTGGTAGCATACCTCCTGCTGATGGTGGGGATCGGTATCTACTGCAGCAAAAAGACAAGCAATGTCAGCGACTTCGTGCTCGGCGGACGCAGCATCGGCCCGTGGTTCTCGGCATTTGCGTTCGGTACATCGTACTTTTCGGCGGTGGTATTCATCGGCTATGCGGGACAGTTCGGCTGGACATATGGTATCTCGGCTTCGTGGATCGGTCTGGGCAATGCGCTGATCGGTTCGCTGCTTGCGTGGCTCATCCTCGGACGGCGTACCCGAACGATGACGAAACACCTCGATGCAACGACGATGCCGGAGTTCTTCGAGAAGCGCTACGACTCCAACAAGCTCAAGATCGTGGCTTCACTCATCGTGTTCCTGTTCCTGATCCCCTATACAGCGTCGGTTTACAACGGTCTGTCGAGACTGTTTGAGTCCACGCTGCACATCCCGTACATCTATTGCATCATCATCATGGCGCTGTTCACGGCGATCTATGTGATCGCAGGCGGCTTCCATGCGACGGCGCTCAACGACTTCATCCAGGGCATGATCATGATCGCCGGCATCCTGGCCGTTGTCATCACCATCGTGTTCAAGGCGGGCGGTTTCACCGAGGCCATCAAGAGCCTGAATGCCACCCCGGACGATGCGGGCAACCTGAACACGCTCGGCTCTGTCTTTGGCCCGAAGCCGTTCGACCTGCTCGGCGTTGTAGTACTGACCTCGCTCGGTACATGGGGTCTGCCGCAGATGATCCAGAAGTTCTACTCCATCTCCGATGACGGCGCGATCAAGCGCGGCACGATCATCTCCACCGTCTTTGCCATCATCATCTCCGGCGGCTGCTACTTCATCGGCGGTTTCGGCCGTCTGTTTGCCACAGAGGGCGAGGCTACCGGCATCATGGCGCACATCGACCGTCTCC